>DAORJH010000094.1:0-7922 GCA_035438925.1 Bacteroidia bacterium
AAAAGGCTTAAACAAATATATGAAATATAAAATTGGAAGATAGATGAAACAAAAAAGGGAAGAATTTCTTCTCCCCTTTCTCTTCTTTAGTAGTAAACTGCTCTTCTGACCTCAGAAATATGTTTACTGAAACGTATCACTTGACGGGTGTACCCGTATTCATTATCATACCAAACGTAAAGCACAATGCTCTTTCCATCCGGCGAAATAATGGTATTCTGACTGTCAAATACACTTGCACATGGATTTCCGATCACATCTGTACTCACCAACTCATTGCTGAATGCATACTGGATCTGTTCAACCAGATTTCCTTCCAAGGCATAACGTTTCATGATCTCATTCACTTCATCCTTTGTAACCTTCTTACCAATGTTGATATTCAAAATAGCTAGACTCACATTCGGCGTTGGTACACGGACTGAATTAGCCGTGAATTTTCCGCTCAAATGAGGCAATACTTTCTTCAATGCACTCTCTGCTCCTGTCTCTGTAATGACCATATTCAAGGCGGCTGAACGTCCTCTACGGTACTTCTTATGATAATTATCCAAAAGATTCTGATCGTTGGTGTAAGAGTGAACAGTTTCAATATGTCCTTTCTCAATTCCCAGTTCCTTATCAATTACATATAACACAGGCATGATCGCATTCGTTGTACAGCTGGCAGCAGAAAAAATATTTTCTTTTTTCAGATCAACACTTTCCTGATTGATGCCATGCACTACATTCGGTACATCTCCTTTTGCAGGTGCAGTTAACAATACCTTTGCAATTCCTTTAGCTTTTAAATGTCTGCTCAATGCTTCACGGTCACGGAAAACACCTGTATTATCAATTACGAGTGCATCTTTAATTCCATATTGCGTATAATCCACATCTTCCGGATTATTCGCATGGATCATATGAACGGTATGTCCGTTAATGATCAGCGCTTTGTTCTCAAGATCTTCGATCACCGTTCCTGGAAACGGACCATGCACCGAATCGGTTCTTAACAAGTCAGCTCTTTTTACGATCTCTTCATTGCTATTACCTCTTGTTACAATTGCTCTTAGGCGCAACTGCTCTCCTTTACCTGCAAGATTCACCAGTTCTCTCGCAGCTAATCGTCCTATACGTCCAAATCCATACAAAACTACATCCTTAGGAACAATTGTATTGCTATTTCCGATCAGATTCTTCAGTTTATCATTGATGAAATCGGTAGTTGATTTGTACTTATCTTTTTCTTGATACCATTCGAAAGCAAGTTTACCAATGTCAATTCTGCTTGGCCCTACCTTTGATTTTAAAATTTCATTGGCAAGAGCCACTGTATCAAAAACAGTGATCGGTTTCTTCACAATATTTTTTGCATACAAGTGAAGATTCATGATCTCGCTTGCGCTTCGGTCAACCAATTGATTTCTGAAAAGGATCAGTTCAATTGACTTTTCAAACCATAATTTACCTACAGCTCCAATCAGATCGATAGCTGCTTTTTCATGCTTGATCCACTCATTTAGTTGAGTGTGATAATCAGCATTTACCTTTTCAAGACTTAACATATTTCAGGGTTAATTAAAGATTGGCGCAAAGTTAGCAAAACACTAAAACTAGAGTTATAAATGTTGAAAAAGTGACTAAGATTTGTTTATAAAAGTAACAGGTATCGAACTACTTTACTTCTTCAAAATCAATGTATTCTCCTTCTTTCTCCGCACTCTTATGGATCGCCTCTTTAATATCTCTTTTTGGATGAATGGTTCCGGTAGACTGCGATGCTTGAGTAGAGGATTTTTGCTGACCAGTGCCGGTATTCCTGGTGCCGGAACTACGGAAAATGTCGACGAGCTTGTAAATCACCCAGATGGCAATTATGGTCCAGATTACGTCTCTCATGAATTGCTTCAAATGTACTTAAAATATTAGCTTAAGTCTTTATAATATCAGCACAGTGCTTATCTTTATAAGAATAAATGTTAAAAGCCTTGAAATTAAATATCAATTTTGCTTTGCTATAAGCTCTTCCTTTTTATGAGAAAAATACACTTACTGCTCTTACTACTTTTTATTCAAACTGTTATCACGGCTCAGGATCTATCTATAGAAGATCAGCATTCTTTTCATAAGAATTTTAAAATAGATGAGCTTCCAAGGATCTTGTTGAATGAGCTTAACAGGTTTAGAATGAGTAAAGGATTGGACACGCTTGAACTTAACGAAAGGATGGATTATGCTGCTGAAATGAGTGCTTACAAAATGGGGAATACCGGTAAGGACAAAGTAGAAGCAAAAAACACACAGAAATGGCTTAAAAAAGCAGGTGCTACCAAACGAGGCGAAGAAATATCAATGAAGGCGAATGTGTTCAAAGGAAGAGATGATTATCCTACCGTTGATATTGCCAAAGTGATCTACAACCGATGGGAGAGCAATAAAAAAAACCTGGAAGTACTGCTTAATCCAAAGTTCACTTTAGTGGGTATCAAGGCACAGTTCGATCATGATGAGAAAAAGGTCTTCGTCAGCGCTATCTTCGGAGGATACGACATTCTGAACAATGGCGTTGAACACAAAGGTGATCTTGCTGTAAAATACAACACCAAATCAAAGAAGTTGAAATACCCGGATGCCAGAGCTTGTAAGAACTGTGATCGATGGAGGAATTATGATGTTCTTCAAAAAGGTCTTTATGAGTCAAATGGTAAGATCTATCTTAAATACAGTAATTCAAAAGATCTGAGAAGATTGATCAAAAAACCTACAGATGGTCTTGCTTTTGACATTGTGCAAAGAGAACAATACAATAAACCTGATTACAATATCGTAGATAATAATCTTTTGAATAAAGGAGTCATGGGTAAAGTGATCTACCGTGACAACCTTTTCAAAAAGAATCTGCTCATCAATCCGAAGGACAAGAAAAGCAAGAAAATAAAAGCAATTGAAGTTCTTTTGGGAAAATCGAATCCAAAGATCACCGGTCCTTATGAGATCAACCTCATAGTCGTGCAGGACAAACGTGTCTGTCGAACGATCACCCGAGGATTCACGGAGAATGGAAAGATCGAAAGCAATACGCCCATTGGATTATTACCTGTAAAAGGAACGACCGGATTGAAGCCTCCATTTGAGCCAAAATCAGAAAGCTCTATCATCAATTTCACAATACCATTTGAAAAGAATAAATCGGAATTCAAGGATGAAGATGTACAACCATTCATCAATGCATTGAAGGAACCCGATTTTATTATTGACGGACTTTATATTTACGCTTATTCATCTATTGAAGGAGATTCGGTTGCCAATGCCAAATTACAGAAGAAAAGAGCTGAAAGTGTACTGAAAGTTCTTCAGGCCAAACAGCAAACCAAAATTCAACCCAGCATTGAAACACGCGACAGCTGGGGATTATTCTTATTGGAGAATGAAGACGGAGAATTCAAATATCTTGTAGAGATGGGCAAGAAAAAAGCCATCGAAGCCATCAACACACACAAAGACATATTAACGAAACTGGAACCGATCTTAGCGAAAGAACGATTTGCACAGATCATTATGGATGTAACCTATGATGTAAAAGGCGATAAGGAAATGAAGTTCTCACAAGTGAGTTTCGACCGCGCATTGAAAGCAGGAAATTTCAATCAGGCTTACAAAGTCCTTGATCTGATCGCAAAAAGAGTGGCAGAAAACAAATACCCGGCAAGTATTTACGATAGTCTTTTGATTGAAGAAAAGGCAAGTAATGCGGCTTTGATCAACAATCGCGTGTATTACAAATACCAGAACGCAAATGATGTTGATGAAGAAGATGATGCTGTTTTCACTAAACTGTTGACATATGAACCTACAAATTCTGTGTTCCAGTATAACAAAGTTTTCTGCCAATTGAAATTAGATTCAAACGCAGCTAATCCCGAACATCAGCAGAAAGTACAGCAGACCATTGATGGTTTGTATGGAAAAATTGACACTGCTTTAGTAAACGGATTGAATATTGAATGGCAATTCAAGATCATGGAGAGTGTTGATACATCTGATCAGGCAGACGCCATCATAGATGCCTGTATAGCACGTATCAAATCTTTCTACAACATCAAGGATGCCAGCTGGCAGAATGCATTGAAGCTCTCTTATGTTTTCTCCAGAGCAAAAGATTTCAAATACTCATCAACTGTATTGGAACCTTATCTTGATAAACCGGATGTACAGGAAAGTCTGGTCTTTATGTACATTGCCAGCGCCAGTCGCATTCCGGAAAAATATTACTCACGAACCTTTGCCAGGGCATTGGAAACAGCGAAAAGACTTAACCCCGACAGGTATTGTAAATTGTTTGGTGAGCCATTCATGACCTTTCAGGTATTGGAGAATGTAGATGTGAAACGCACTTACAATTCAGCCAACTGCCGATAAGAATATTTTGATCAGGCTGCAGCCATTTCTTTGAGTGAATTTACCAATTCATCGAGCTCATTTACATTCGTGTACACATTGGGCGTAATACGACAACCTTGAACCCCCTTACCATCGATCGCAACAGTATAGATCTTGTATTTCTTCAAAAGCGTTTCTGCCATTAAAGCCGGCTTCATCGCGTTGATACCCACATTGGCAATTGCACAAGATCTCTTTGGATCCTCAGGCGTATTTATAATAATATTTTTTACGCCTCTTACTTTTGAGGTCCAGTAATTCTGTAAGAAACGTAAACGTTCTTCTTTCCTGGCTGCTCCGATCTTATTGTAAAAGGCTATCGCATTTGCAATGGCCAGATCTGTATGTACAGGAATGGTGCCGGTGTGATTCAAACGTGAAATATCATCTTCTTTTCTTTCTGCCTCTGCCAGCAAAGGCCATATAGCGGAAATATTTTCCTTCTTCACATATAAGAATCCGGCCCCTAATGGAACGCTTAACCACTTATGCAGACTGCATCCATAATAATCACAATTGAGATCACTCAGCTTGAATTGAATGTGCGCGAAGGCATGCGCTCCGTCAACCATCACCTTCACTCCTTTTGCATGAGCCATATCGCAGATCTTTCGCACCGGTAATATCTGTCCGGTTATATTGATCATGTGACAGATCATTAACAATTTTGTTTTTGCTGTGATCGCTTTTGCATACAATTCAACAATTTCCTCATCAGAAGTAGGATGATTAGGAATAGAAATGATCTTATTCACCATTCCATAGCGTTTGCTCACCTGAGCGAACATATCCAGCATAGCACCGTAATCCTGCTGCGCCATTACAGCTTCATCTCCTTCTTTCCAGTTGAAACCTGCAATGATCGTGTCCAAAGACTCTGTTGTATTTCTGGTTATGATCAGTTCTTCTTTTGCACATCCGGCCAATTCGGCGAGTTGAGCAGCGATCTTAGTTTTATTTTCATACTGTACTGTACGCATGTAATAGGCCCCCTGCAAATTCACTTCTCTTACATGTTGGATGTATTGTTCAAGCACCTCTTCCGGCTGTATACAATAATATCCGTTCTCGAGATTGATATAGTCTGGCTTGAGCTTATAAGCTTTTCGTAACTCCGACCAGAAGTCTTCATTCGTTGCAAGTTCTCTGGGATCCAGATGCTTTACATCATCTAATAACTTGCCTAAAACAGGAAAAGAAAATAAGGAACCTAATCCGATCAAAGAACCGGTTTTAAGGAATGTTCTTTTATCCATATCAGATTGTTTTTTAGCTTTTAAATTCATCAGATCCTTTCCAATATCCCTGCGGTAATATTTCCCTTCGTATTTTATTTTTTCTGCACTCTCAAAACTTTTTTGCACAGCCTCTTCGATCGACCCACCAAAGGAAGTGATTGCAAAGACCCTTCCTCCATTGGTCAGCGTTTTATCATCTTGCGCCTTTGTTCCCGAATGAAAAACGATGGAATTAAAATCAGAATTCAATCCACTTACTTCCTTCCCTTTTTGATAATCTCCGGGATAGCCACCACTGACCAAAACACTTGTTACGGCAACCTCTTTCACAGTTTCAAACTTTTTTGTGTGAAGGTTTTGTTTGGCAACGCCATTCAAGAGATCCAGAAGATCGGATTGAATTCGAGGTATCACCGCTTCCGTTTCAGGATCTCCCATTCTGCAATTGTATTCAATTACGTAGGGTTCTCCCCCGCAATTCATCAATCCAATAAAGATAAATCCACGGTAATCGATCTTTTCTTTTTTTAGACCTTCAATTGTTGGGATCACAATTCTATCTTCAACTTTCTTGATAAAAACTTCATCTGCGAATGGCACCGGACTCACCGCTCCCATTCCACCCGTATTTAAACCGGTATCGCCCTCTCCTATCCTTTTATAATCCTTTGCACTCGGCAATATTTTATAGGATAATCCATCCGTTAAAACAAAGACAGATAATTCTATTCCATGCAAAAATTCTTCGATCACAACTTTGGCACTGGCATTGCCGAATTTTGCATCCAGCAACATGCTTTTCAGTTCTGATCTTGCTTCATTCAGATCGTTCAAAATCAAGACACCTTTTCCTGCTGCTAAACCATCTGCTTTTAAAACAAACGGTGGTTTTAATTTTTCCAAGAAGGCATATCCTTTTTCAAGTTCATCTTTAGAGAAAGTAGCATAGGCAGCAGTAGGGACCTTGTACTTTTCCATGAATTGTTTACTGAAATCTTTGCTTCCTTCGAGTTGAGCTCCGTCTTTCTTTGGACCAATTACAGGAATATCTTTCAATACATCATCCTGAAGAAAATAATCATGGATACCATTTACAAGTGGATCTTCCGGTCCAACCAATACCAGATCAATATCCTTTTCCCATACCAGTTCCTTTATTGCAGCGAAATCATTCACACCAATATTTACATTCGTTCCGCAATTTGCAGTACCTGCATTTCCCGGCGCTATATACAGATTCTGCAAGTCTTTACTTTGAGCTATTTTCCAAGCAAAAGCATGTTCTCTTCCACCCGATCCTAATATTAATACATTCATGATTTCTTAGTTGAAGTACAAAAATAAAAAATCCCGGCGTCTTCCGGGATTAGTATTTCTTTTTGTGGAAAACTGCGCTTCCACGCACTCTTCTCCTTGCTCTATCATTGTTCTGCTTGGCAAGGATGCCTTCTCTGTAACGTTTTCCTTTTGTGCGGTAACGACCGAAAAGGAAATTATTCTCTCTTCTCTGGGACTTACTTTCACGCTTGTGATGCATTACCCAGGCAGGTGCCTGGTTATTGTAGAATACTCTTTTGAAGAATCCACTTCTTCCAGCACCTCTGGCAAAGCGATCTGCATTGCCATTGTTCTTCGAACTCTTATGAAAGATACGTATGGTCTTACGGCGCTGATTCTTGTGCTCACGACGTCTGCCACCTGATTGAGAAAAAAGATCCTCTGTACAGAATAAACCTGCTACCAGTAAAAATATGAAAACGATCTTTTTCAACTACTTAAGACTTACAATTTTAGTCAAAAAAACGCAATTTTCCCATACTTTTAGATAAAATAAATATGATTTACCTCAAAGATTTCAACACTCAATCGTGCAAAGTGATAATCGGTTAGTGAAGGTTATGAACGGCTTAGGGAATGAGATTGGATTTAGAACGAACTTTAAGTTTTTTTCATGACCTTTATACGAAGCAATCATTTCTTCTCATTCTTCTCTTATTAAAATGAAAAAAATAATCACATCTATTTGCCTGATCAGCGCTCTTCCAATTGCGCTCTTATTAAAGCAAGCGCATAAAGAATCTAAAAAAGAAGTTGAAAACATGGAAGCCCCTTACGAATATTTTGCGTTCATGAGGTCTTATCCGGATAAGGAGTTCGATCTGAAAGCGTATAATGCAATGCTGGATGAGACTTCCAAACAAAATTATGCTGCAAGAAGCAATATGCCTTTGAGTTGGAATAACGAAGGTCCAACAAATA
>DAORJH010000095.1:0-7892 GCA_035438925.1 Bacteroidia bacterium
AAATCCTGGAGATATACAAACTACGTAATCCATTTGAGCCGTCAATTACATTCATATCAATGGAAACTGTATCATTCTTTCGAGAATACTGTCTTATTCCTTCGCCATTGAGTGATAAAAAAACTTCTTTGTTTGGCCCAAGACAGATATCTTTTATTCCCAGATATTTACTTTTAAGTTCGTTGGAATACTTTCTTTTAAGAAAATAATAATTATTAGTTGCCTCATATTCAAATAAACCTTTACCATCTACACCAGCCAGTATTTCCGAATTTTCATCAATAGCAAGCGCAGTTATATTCTCATCCTTTGAATCTCCAAAAGTCTGACGAAGACTGAATACCGGATAAATATTAAAAGAAAGCAAACCTTGTGTTGATGCTATGAACATAAGATTTCCTTTAATGCTCATTTTATTGATGGTGGTAAAGCGAAACATATTCACTTTTGCCTTCGTCCTGCCTTTGAAACAATAGATCCATCCATCTGCACTTGCACAATAAACAACACCGTGCTCATCTTCAGAAAAAGAAACGATCTTGCTGGCGGATTCCTCTTTTCCGGTGATCTTTTTAATTCCGGAAGAATCGATCAAAGTGATTCCACCTTCCAGATGTCCGATCCACTTTCTTTGTCTCGAGTCTATAAAAATCGTTGTACAAAAGTTCTCTGCCAAACCATCCTCGGTTCTGAACACCTGAAATCCAAAACCATCAAACACAGAAAGCCCATCTCCTGTAGCTGCATACAGAAATCCTTTTGATGATTGAACAAGATCATAAATGTAAGTCTGAGAAATACCTTCCTCTTTGCCAAAAGTGTGGAAATCATAATCCTGCCCTAAAAGCGAAAGGGATTGAATAAACAGGAAATATTTTATGAACTTCTTCAATTCTTAGGTTTTACTCCGATCTTGTATTTATATTTTGGAACTCCTCCAATTGGTGCTGTGTAAAATGGCATTAATTCCCCGTACTGATTCTTAATATATACAGCTACATTATTATTCTTGACCGCTTTTTGGTTGATAAACTGAATGTCAATTGAAGTATTGATCTCCTCTTCTACAATGGGGAATTCAATGAGTGACCACTCTCCTTCTGTACCGGAAGTAAAAATTTCACCCTTTTTGGCAATGGAGACAACTCTGATCAAACCCGCATCATCATAATCAAAAACACTCACTTTACAACCTACCACGCCTTTAGGAACAAAAGGATAAATGTGTGAAACTGACTTAACAATATCCGATAATCTAAATGTGTATTCATAACAAAAAGAATTGGCACCCTCTACCTTCACATTTGAATTTTGCTCTGATGAAAAAAACAACTTAAACAAATTACCATCGTCGCCTTCTAATCCTTCTATTACAAGTTTAAATACATAACCCGGCTCATTTGGCCTGATCTCTCCTTCCTTTGGGTTGAAGGGACCCATTACATACCAAGTATCTTCAAATTGAGTACCACCTTCAAAAATTTTAGAAGCCAGTGAAACACCGGATTTAAAATTTCCCTTTGGATTCTCGTTTTGCGCATCTTTCTCCGTAAAGGCACCTTTTCCTCCATAAACAGAAAAACGGGTCTTTGAATTAGTCGGACCATAGATCTCATCATGCTTGCCTGATGTTTCAGGATCGAATATCCGGATAAAGAAAGGCTTAGCAGTATTCTCAGGAATCACAAAAAAGAAAGTCTGAGTAAAATCATCATCTCCATATTTTAGTGAAGCGCCTTTACTGAATGTTACAACAAAAGGTATACTCTCATCTTCTGAAGGTAATGGCTGAGAAAAAAGATTGTTCAGACAAACCATTGTGAACAAGGAAATATACTGGACTCTGCTTATGATTTTCATTATTTCAATTTAATTAATTCAACTCTACGGTTATACATCAGGAAATCCTCGTCATTTGCATTCACACTCTTTGTATCTCCGTAGTACAAAATACGTATATCATTCGACTTTTTGCTGTCTATGATCTCTTTTACGGCCAAAGCTCTTTTTCGACTTAATCGCATGTTCTCCATCTTATCTCCAACCGGATCCGAATAACCTTTCAGTATCAATTTCTTTATTTCATTTTTTGTGGATCTATTGATGAGATCAGCAAGTTTCTTCTCATCTTCCTTATTCACTTGATTGGAATTGGATTCAAAGTAAAAGGTCATGATCACTTCAGATCCCAATGTATCGTAGATATTGACAAATTTTCCAGACTTTTCATCATACATGAAAACATCACTCTGAAAAAGTGCCACTTCTGATTTATCAAATCCTTTCTCCTTGGCATCTTTGTAATAAGGAATGATACCATTGATCTCACTTGCTTTTCCATAAAAGTAATGGTATTGATCTTTCACGAGAAATTCACTGATATTTTCCAGTCCTTTGAATGCAGGATCATTCGGTAATAAATGAACTTTTGACGCACCTAAATGCACTCGATAATTCGTTAAGGAATCCCTCCATTGCGCCCCAAAAATATTTTTGGCGATCAAATATGGGTCATCTGGCCTTAATTCCGGAATAATACCCGGCTTCTTATTTCCTTTACCATTTACTTTACCTGAATTAGTTTCTTTCTTGTTAGTGCCGGAATTCAATTTTTTTCTTTTCGCTGCAATATCCGCAATATAGATGCTGTCAATTCTTCGCAAGGCAAGAGCAGAGGTAAGTCCAGGAAGAATTGGTCTTACCAATGAGTACACTTTCTCTTTTTTCTTCGTTACAGCAGTGATCTTTCTGGTGACACACTTCTTAACTTCTTTGCCTTTATAGAATCCCGTGGCTCCCAGTGTAACAATATAGGTGCCTGCTTTTGAATATTTATGAGTAGGGATTTGATACAATGATCTTGTCCCATCCCCAAAATCCCAGTAATATCTTTTTACTTCAAAACTATCGGGATTAGAAAGTGATGCATCAAAAGAAATCACATCATCTACATGAAATGTATCAGGCACATCTATAAAAAGCTGTCGCACTGTTTTTATGTCCATTGTGAATTTAAGCTGATTCATGAATACTTCACCACTGGCTCTTTCCAGAATATTCAATTCAATATCATATGTGCCTTCTTTCTTAAAACAATGTTCTGCCTCAAGTCCTTTTACTTTTGTTCCGTCGCTAAAACTCCATTGATAAGAAAGAGTCAATGTGTCCTTTGTTGAAACCGTTGCTTCTTCATAAAATGTAAAACAATAGGTGTTGCTGAGTACCGGCCTGCACTCTGTAAAATTCGGGAAATCAAGCTGAAAATAATAAATGTCATCATTGCCATTCCTGTTCGAGCTGAGATAGCCGGAACTGAGCATATTATTACTGCAAATTCCAAAATCATCAAAGGCTGAGTTTAATGGGGGGGCCAGTAAGACCGGCAATGTTTTATTATCAGAAAGATCGATAATATAAATATCAAGTCCTCCGTTACCACCAGGTCTGTCCGATGAAAAATAAAGGAATGGCGCTGAATAATAAGGAAACATTTCATTGGAAGGGGAATTGATTCCATCCCGCAACTTTTTTGGCTTTGTCCACATTCCTTTCAATTTTCGGCATAGCATTAGGTCTGAATTTCCATGAGGCGTATTCATTGTAAGAAACATCAATGTGTCATTAATAACACATGGATGACCCAATGAAACTGAATCAGCCAGATCAAGATAAAGAGATTCTGAAATCACATTCGGGCCTGAATTCTTTTTTATTTGTCGTATCTCCAATGGACGTTTTGAATTACTCTTTCCATGGGCAGGTTTTTTGTTTGAAGTTATATAGAGGAATGAATCTGTTTCACAGGAAGGACCGGCATACTCCATATCACTGAAAAAATCTCCGGCAGCAGTCACTTTTCCCTTAAGCTTACCTTCTGTGACTTCACATTTGTAGAGCAGTGTTAGTGGCTTTTCATTCCTCTCATTAAAATACTTCACCGGGTTATCAGTTGAACGGTCGCTGACAAAGTGCAAGGTGTTTTTATAGAGAAAAGGGGAATAATCATTAGCTGAACCTGAGATCCCTTTCACTCTATTAAGAAGGTAACCGGATTCAGAACCTAATCCTTTTTGAGCAAATACAATTGATCCGGAGAGAACAAAAATATAAAGCAAGAATATAGAGTATCGCCTATCGAAAGTCACGAGGATTAGTAGCCTTAGTGTAATAACCAAAATAATATCTTATAGCGATCTCATGACTGCCGTTGCTGAATTTTTTTAGATCTCCGGTTCCATAATCATAGGCATAATAGATCCGGGCCTGTTTATTTATTCCTAATTCAACTGTCCCTATCAAAGAATTGGAAGAACGATAATTCAAACCAATGCCAAGATCTTCTTTAAAATAATAAGTCGCTCCACCTTCCAGCTGACTGGATGTACCAAGCACAGTTCTTCCAAGCGCTGAAACTCTGATCATGTTATTGGAATTTAGCCTGAAGTAATATCCTGCATTGCATATGAATGGAGAATCTTTAAAAGACCCGGAACTCAAAGTATTGATCATGTAAGGCATTGAAATTCCTGCGAAAAAATGGCGATCATGAATGTAAATACCACTTCCTGCAACATACCCTGTTCTATTAGGAGTATTTGATGTGATCACATTATCCTGTGCGTCATTTCTTGCCAGTGATTGTAGATTCGATCGCTCCATCAACAAACCATTCTGAATGCCAAAAGCAATATTCAGTTTGTTAACTTTCAAACGATAAGCAAACATCACATTGAAAAGTTGCTTGCTCAAGACCGATATCCGGTCATCAAGTAAAGATAATCCGAGGTTGAGTTGCTTTCTTTTCATCGGAGCATTGATAGAGAAACATGTATTTACGGGGGAGCCATTCACCCCAACCCACTGTCTTCTGTGAGCAAGTGTAACATCCAAAACTTCATTTCTTCCTGCATAGGCAGGATTGATAACTGCACCATTCACAACATAGTGCGTGCTCAATGGATAATGCTGAGCAAACAAGTTTGAACTCATTACAATCAGAATATATAGCAAACTTATTCTCATTGACTTGTTTTAATTATCAGGTTCTTGCTGATCTTATTTCCTGAATACTCAAGAATATAGAAATAAGCATCATCCGGAAGTTTTTCACCATCCTTGCCTATTCCATTGAATTCACTCCGATAATCCTCACTTTTAAAAACAATATTTCCCCATCTGTTGAATATGATCAACTTAACATCCTTTTCTCTCTTAAGATTTTTAAATTCAAGGAAGTCATTGCTTCCATCACCATTCGGCGTTATGATCTCAGGAATCACAGAAGTTCGGAGCTCGACAGATACTTCATCCGTAGTCTCAGGGCAAGTTCCATTTGAAACTGTCCATAAAAGATGATAGATCCCTTCTCCATTTGCGCTGAACAAAGATTTAGGGTCGAATGAATTGGTGATCTCGCAATCATTGCTTGTAGTGCTCCACTTACCAATACCTATCAAAGGAACTTCCGCATTCAGTTTCGTAGTGCTATTATCAGAAACTATATCATTTCCAGCATTTGCTGCAGACGGTAATAAGAAATTTTTAATGAGAACGGTATCAGAAAGTACAGGACAAATTCCATTCATTGCCTTCCATACAAATTTCCAGTCGCCTTGTGAAGTAAATGTAACGGAAGAAAGATTGTATGTAGGAGAATTAACTGTTGCTCCAGGATCCAGACTTATCCATAAAGAAGTACCCACTGAGATCTGATTAGCGGCAAGCGAAGTGGAAGTTCCACAAATCACCTGATCTTGTCCCGCATTGGGCATTGACGGAACAAAATAAACAGTAAGCTGAACTGTATCGGCACTTGGTGGACACACACCATTTTGAATTTTCCACACATATTTGAAAACTCCTTCATTCATGAAGCTCACAGTACTTTGTGAACTGAAAAGGCTTGACGGTGCGGGTGCGCTTCCGATCGGTAACCAGGAGGCTGTTCCAACAAACGGAACATTAGCTGAAAATGAATATGCCTTACCACAAAGTATCTGATCATTTCCCGCTACTGCACTTGTGGGAAGATCATCTCTAATAACCATTACAGTACTTGTATTAGGAGGACAAGTACCGAATGAAATACTCCATTGAAGAATATTGGTACCAACACCGATTGAAGTTAACAAGGCGTTAGGTAAAAGTGAATTTGAAATAAGGGCAGAACCAGAGATAACCGACCATGAACCAACGCCCTGTGTAGGGGTGTTACCACTTAATAGAATTGAAGAGGAACAAACAGGTGAAAGCGTGCCTGCAATTGCTAAACTTGGAGAATCCTCTTTTTCAACACTAACTGTAGAGCTACTTGGCGGACAGACCCCGTTTGTGATCGTCCACTCAAAAATATTGATACCGGTGCTTAAAGAAACAACTGCACTAGAATGGGAATTTGGAGAAACGATCACGCCTCCACCTGAGATCAATGACCAGGTTCCAGTACCGACCGTTGGAGAATTTCCAGCAAGAGCAACAGAAAAACTACACACAGTCTGTGAAATACCTGCCAGTGAACTAGAGGGAAGATCATTGCGATCGACCATGATAGTACTGGTACTTGGAGGACATACACCGTAGCTGATACTCCATTGAAGGATGTTTGTACCAATACCAATTGCCGTTAATTCTGTAATTGGTGAATTTGGCGCAACAATATTTGCCGAACCGGAAAGAACTGACCATGTTCCTACGCCCAACGTAGGTGTATTTCCTGTCATTGTTGCAGTTGATGAACAAATGATCTGATCTGCTCCGGCAAATGCGTTTGTTGGATAATCATCTCGTGCAATTATCATGGTACTGGTACTTGGCGGGCATGAACCATTCACGATTGACCACTGAAGAACGTTAGTTCCGACACCAATCGAATTGACATTGCTGATTGGAGAATTAGGGGTGCCAAAATTGGCGGAACCACTGAGTACACTCCAGGTTCCTATTCCAACCGTTGGCGTGTTTCCACTCATCACAGAAGTAGGGGAACAGATCAATTGATCCGGACCGGCATTTGCTATCGTAGGAAAATCATCACGAATTATTTGAACAGTACTGGTGCTTGGAGAACAACTACCGAATGTAATGCTCCATTGAAAAATATTCGTTCCAACACCAACAGCTGTGAGCAAAGAATTTGGCGAGTTCGGAGTAACAATATTTGCGCTACCGGCAAGCAAGGTCCATAATCCTGTTCCAAGAGTAGGAGTATTTCCTGCTAAGATCGCGGTGGTTGAACAAATTGTTTGATCAGACCCGGCGTTTGCGAGTATTGGAAAGTCATCTCGCACGATCATAACAGTGCTTACGTTGGGTGGAGAACATACCCCGTTTGAAATACTCCATTGAAGAATATTAGTTCCAATAGCTATTGAGGTAAGTTGAGTGGTTGGCGAATTCGGTGAGACGATCGTTGCTGATCCTGAAAGAACAGACCATGTTCCTATTCCAACGCTTGGCGAATTACCTGCCATAAGGGTACTTGTAGAGCAGATCTGCATAGACGGGCCGGCAATCGAAAGTGAAGGTAAGCCATCCCTTTGCACAATAACATTACTTACACTTGGAGGACAAACACCATTTGTTATACTCCATTGAACAATATTTGTTCCCACGGCTATAGAAGTTAATGCTGTTGTAAATTGCGAAGGAGTGTTAATGGATAATGTTCCAAGGACGAGACTCCACATTCCAGTACCAACAAGAGGAAAATTCGCCGAAACACTTGAAGTACCTACGCAAATCGTTTGATCAGATCCAGCTAGGGCAACTGTTGGGAAGTCATCACGGGTAACAGCAACAGTACTTGAACTAGAACTGCAACTATTCGCAATGGTCCACTCAAAAACATTTGTACCAACACTCAGTGAGGTAACTGCAGAAGTTGGAGAGTTGGG
>DAORJH010000096.1:0-7884 GCA_035438925.1 Bacteroidia bacterium
ATAAAGTATATGCAGTAGCTAAAAAATTACAGGCAAATAAAAATAACCGTAAGGAAGATTTCAAAGCCGTATTGGAAGAATACAAAAAAACGTTTACTGCAGAAGAATTGGCAGAGAAAGAAGGATTGATCAACAAATACTATCATCATGTAGAGTACGATGCAGTTCGTCGTCTTGCTTTGGATGAAAAAGTTCGCTTGGATGGCCGTAAAACAACTGACATCCGTCCGATCTGGGCAGAAGTGAATTACCTTCCTTCCCCTCACGGAAGTGCAGTATTCACCAGAGGAGAAACTCAATCATTGACAACCGTAACTTTAGGTACTCCTAAAGATGCCTTGAAAATTGACGGAGCTTTCAATGACGGAGAAGAAAGATTCATTTTACATTACAACTTCCCAGGATTCAGTACAGGTGAAGCAAAACCGAACCGAGGTGTTGGAAGAAGAGAAGTAGGACACGGAAATCTTGCGAACCGTGCATTGAAAAAAGTAGTTCCAACTGATACAGGCTATAGCATTCGTGTTGTAAGTGATATTTTAGAAAGTAATGGTTCTTCGTCAATGGCTACTGTTTGCGCAGGTACCCTTGCCTTGATGGATGCAGGTGTTCAGATCAAAAAACCGGTTGCAGGTATTGCAATGGGATTGATCACTGATGATAAAGGAAACTATGCAATTCTTTCGGATATCTTAGGAGACGAAGATCATTTAGGAGACATGGACTTTAAAGTGTGTGGTACCAGAGACGGGATCACTGCAGTTCAGATGGACCTAAAGGTGAACGGACTTCCATATGAAGTAATGGCGAAGGCTATGGAGCAAGCAAAACAAGGACGTTTACATATCATGAGTGAGATGCTGAAAGCATTGGATAAACCACGTGAAGATTACAAACCACATGCACCACGATTCGAGAAGATCGTTATACCTGGTGAATTCATAGGAGCCGTGATCGGTCCGGGTGGAAAAGTGATTCAGGAAATGCAACGTTCAACCAATACAACCATCATTATCACAGAAGAAGGAAAAACCGGAATTGTGGAAGTATTTGGAACAAGCAAAGACGAAGTAACGGCAGCCATGAACAAGATCAAAGGAATTGTAGCGATTCCGGAAGTAGGAACGATCTACGATGCCAAAGTGAAATCCATCATGCCATACGGAGCATTCGTTGAGATCCTTCCGGGTAAGGACGGATTGCTTCATATCAGCGAATACGACTGGAAGAGAATTGATTCATTTGAAGGATTGATCAAAGAAGGAGATATCATCAAAGTACAATACGTAGGTGATGATCCGAAGACCAAGAAGATCAAATTGAGCAGAAAAGTGTTGCTTCCGAAACCGGAAGACGCGAAATAATTTCGATTCAAGAAAAAAAATAACCCGGCGAATAGCCGGGTTTTTTTATGTGGAATTTACTTTCTGAACTTCGATAAAAGAGAAGCCATGCGTTTTTCATTTGGAATCTGTGCGATCTGGATCCTCCTCGCATAGTGAATGGAGTCCAGTATCTCTTTTTGCTTTTCTTCCACCAATTTCTTCTGCTCTTCTACCACACTCTTCTGCTCCTCAATGATTTCTTTCTGTTTTTGTGTCACCTTATAACGGTTAAACATAAAAACTCCAAACACACAAACACAAAACAAACCACCGAATAATGCGTATTGCTGATTCCTTTTCGCCGATATCTCTGCCTTTTGTTTAGCCAGCTCTGCATTCTTTATTTCGCTGTCCTTTGCATGCGCAACAGAATCGGCCATAGCTTGTTTTTCATATTCGTATTTGAGTTGTGTTTTAATGGAAGCCTTACGTGTTGACTCATTCTGAATGGAATCTCTCATTTTAATGTAATATTCAAAATTCTCAAGTGCCAGTTTTTCGTTTCCCTTTAACTTATAAACCGAATACAAAGAGAAAGCAGAATTCTTAATATTCTCCGGATAGCCGATCTCTTTGCTGATAGCCATACTTCTTATGGCGTAATCCTCAGCTTTTTTCATATCCTTCAACTTCATTGAGCTTCGACTGAGATTGGCAAGCGCGTTCGAAATTCCCATTTTGTTTCCGATCTTCTCATTGATCTTTAAGGCCGCTAAATAATGTTCATTTGCTTTTGAAAACTCATTGTGGTTATTGAAAAGAACTCCCAGAGCGATCAAACAGCCGGCCTCTCCTTCTTTGTCGCCGATCTCTCGTTTGATCCTGAGCGATTCCTGATAATGATCAAGTGCATTTTTCAGATCACCTCTTGCTGCATAAACACCTGCAATCCCCTGAAGTGTGCCGGCTTCCTTATCTCTATCCTTATTCTTTCTCTCAATTCTAAGTGCCTTTTGAAAAAATTGAAAAGCAGAGGCTGTGTCTCCCTGTTTGGAATACAAGGTTCCCATTGCATGAAAAGCGGAAGCCATTCCAATTTCATCGTTGATCGTTTCACGTATCCTGGATGACAATAAATAGTTCTCAAGTGCTTTCTCTATGTTCCCTTGTGCATTGTAAATACCAGCCATATTGTGAATGGTATTGGCGGCTCCTTTTTTATCATTGAGTTCCTCCTGTATTTTGTATGCTTTTTTAAAACAGTTAATGGCTTTATTGAGATCCGAATTATAGTAATAAACAGTGCCCAGATTATTGAGGGAAGAAGACAAGGATCTGTTGTCCCTGATCGATTCAAGTATCTTAATAGATTCTTCAAAATACGAAATGGCCAACTTCATATTTCCTTTTGAATAGTTGATCATTCCCATAATATTCAAAGAGTTTGCTATACCTGTCATGTACTTCAATTCCCTGAAAAGTTCCAATCCCTTTTCGGTGTTCTTGATCGCTTCCTCTAATTCTCCTCTGCCATGCGCGAAATTTCCTTTGTTGATCAATGAGATCGCCAGATGTTTCAGGTAGAATGGATACACTTCACTTTTCTTATTCAAGCCCTTCAGGTTCTTCTCTGCCACAAGTCCTAATTCCTCATTGTATTCAGCACTTTTCATATGATTCACCTCTGCATCGATCATGTCGCCCAGAATATTGCATTTCATAGTGTCTGATGCAGCTGTCCGTAGAAGAACTTTTAGTGAATCGACCTTAGCATTTTGTGCATGAAGAAAAATACCTAACAAACAGAAACAGGTGAATAAATATGTTTTTAGCAGCGCATGCATTTGTACATTAAATATACTTAATAAATGGCATATCGATTTGTAATTAGCTACAATTTATAGCAAGGCTTTGTTCTAATTTGTAGTACTTTTACTTTGTGAATCCAAATTTAGATCCATCAGAAGAGAATCTGAATCCTACTGACAGAGAAGCAGAGCGTGCCTTACGACCTACTCTGTTTGATGATTTCAGTGGACAAGATTCGGTTGTGGATAACCTCAGGGTCTTTGTGGCAGCAGCCAAACAAAGGAAAGAAGCCTTGGATCATGTATTGTTACACGGACCACCCGGACTTGGAAAAACAACACTGGCCCATATCATCTCCAATGACCTTGGCGTTAATTTAAAAGTCACCAGTGGTCCTGTGCTGGATAAGCCCGGTGATCTTGCGGGAATGTTGACGAATCTTGAACCCTTCGATGTTTTATTCATTGATGAGATCCATCGATTGAGTCCCGTTGTGGAAGAATACCTGTATTCCGCAATGGAGGATTACAAGATCGATATCATGATCGATAATGGTCCAAATGCAAGAACAGTTCAGATAAAACTCAATCCATTCACTTTGGTGGGTGCAACTACCCGTAGTGGATTGCTTACTTCACCTCTTAGAGCAAGATTTGGGATCAACAGTCGCTTGAATTATTATAATTCGAAAATACTGACTGGAATTGTACAGAGAAGTGCAGGGATATTGAATATTGGAATTGATGATGATGCTGCTTACGAAATTTCAAGAAGAAGCCGAGGCACTCCCCGCATTGCAAACGCATTATTAAAAAGAGTGAGGGATTTTGCTCAAATAAAGGGAAATGGAAAGATAGACCTGGAGATCGCAGCCTATGCACTAAAAGCCCTGAATGTAGATAAAAATGGTCTGGATGAAATGGATCTTCGGATCCTGAACTGCATCATTGATAAGTTCAAGGGTGGGCCGGTTGGTATCAACACGATCAGTTCTGCTGTAGGAGAAGAATCAGGCACTATAGAAGAAGTATATGAACCATTTTTAGTACAGGAAGGATATTTACAGAGAACCCCAAGAGGAAGAGAAGCAACAGAACTTGCGTACAAGCATTTGGGAAAAAATGTATTCAGGGGCAATAAAGGATTTTTCGACACAGAATGAATTTCACACTCAAAAAATTCAGTGAACTGAGCACGAGCGAGCTCTATGATCTTTTGCAATTACGAAGCGAAGTCTTTGTAGTAGAACAAAAATGTGCCTATCAGGATCTGGATGGTAAGGACAAAGAAGCTTTGCACTTAATCGGGAAAATAAATGAGGAAACAGTGGCCTATGCGCGCTTATTTGCACCCGGAATTTCACATAAGGAAGCAGCCATTGGCAGAGTTGTTGTATCAGGAAAAGCTCGAGGAAAAGAATACGGAAAAGACTTAATGAAGAAGTCCACTGAATGTATCTTTAAGGAATTCAATACCGATGAAATAATCATCTCTGCACAAAAATACCTGGAGAAATTCTATAACGAACTCGGATTCGTATCAGAAGGAGAGCCTTATCCAGAGGACGATATACCACATATCAAGATGAGATTGAAAAAGGGGTAAATTAATTTGCTTAATTCCCGGATTTGAATAAATTTGTATAACAATTATTCAGATCAACAATGCCTGATCAAACGAGAGGAAAACTGATTTTCATTATTGACCAGAACTCCATCGTAGGACTGGATCTTCAAACGGCATTGGAAAAAAGCGAATACCGGGTAAAGAAATTCAATACCATTGAAAAGGCAGGAGAATCTTTCCAACTGAAAAAACCAGATTTTGTCATTGCAGATTCTGAAATTCAAAAACATCCTGATTTTGAATCCATGAAAGCTATTTTTGCCAAAGAAAGAACACCCTTGATCTGTATTAGCACAAAAGAGAACAGACAAACCGTACAGATCTGCGAATCCATCAATCTGGTCAGCATCTTCCAAAAGCCATTCAATAGCAGCGAACTGATTGAAACGGTAAATTCTTACCTGTGCTCCAAGAATGACTAATTGTGAGGGCGTAAAAAGCCATTTCTTGATAAGCATCAAGATAGCAATTAAGTTAATAAAATAAAACGCCTAGACTAATTACCCTCCATACTTATAAACTTACATACCAGATAAGCATAATTAAACCCTCAAAAAGATGGATCATTTAAAACCTTCGCAAAAACCTACACAGCGTTTTACAAGTCCGACAATACTCGCGACGTTATTACTCATCTTTGTTTTTCTTCTTGACATTAGTTTGCCATTAGGTGTTGCAGTTGGTGTTTTGTATTTATTCTGCTTCTTTTTAGTTAGCAGACAATCCAAAAAAGTAATTTTAATTTTTGCAATCATTACATCTTTACTTACAATAACAAAATTCATCATTTTCTTTTCTCCATCAATTACGTATATGGCAATTGCAAAACGAGCCCTTACAATAATAGTTATTGTAATTGTTGCGTTTCTTGCATATCGACACCGAACACTTATTGATAAGATCAACGATGAACGATTCGCTTATATTAAAGAGCTCGAAAAAATGCTATTTATGACCTCGCACGAAGTTAGAAAACCCATAACAACTTGCTTGGGCCTGATGAAGGTTGTTGAAACTGACATGCCGCTTTCTAACATAGAGTTAAAAAAATTAATACACCATTTAAAGTCAAGCGCATTAGAGCTAGATGCGTTTACGAGAAAATTGACGAATTTCATTTCCGACATCGAACAGAGAAATAAAAACGTCAGCTAATAGCAAATTATTCCAAAATAAGGATCTATTGACCGAGCAAACAAGCGCATGTGGTCTGCCACCAAGACATTTTTATAACATAACTAAAAACATTTATATTCTTTATAACTCTTTTTTAGGCAACTGGAATTGAAGCCCGAAAGGCTTGCATTCCTTAGTCCGAAAATTTTAATACTTGGTTTTAAAGAATAATTTCGACAACACCTCAAACTTCTTAATTTTCTTTAACAAAGTCTTTACAAATAAAGCTTCCAGTGCTGATTTTAATACTTAATTTTAATCATGCAATTGAAGCAGAAATTCATCAGTGAACTGCAAAGCAGTCTTCAGCACAACGACATCAGTCTTCTTACAAGAAGATTAATGGACCTAAACGAAGAATTTCAACTCGACGATGAATTAGCTACTCAGATCATTCAACTCCGAAGAACACATCTTTCATCTGATACGAATGAGAATGCCGATAAGGGGACGATCAAAACAGAAGCGGCAAAACTCATCGATCTGTTCAGTAGAAACGAAGTGAGTCCGAAAGCTGTGGCTAAAAGCGAACATCAACTCATCATTGATGCTCAAAAGATCTCTAAAAAATTCACACAGGGAAGAAATCCATTTTTTCTACAGCCATTAGATGTCACCTTGAGTACTGGACAGATCACCGGCGTTGTTGGTGAAAATGGTAATGGAAAAACCACTTTACTACGAATTTTAGCAGGAGAATTAAGTACGGATAGTGGAAGCATTCTATTCCCGGCACTCGAACTGCAGGAGAATGACTGGTATTCCGTTAAGAATCATACTGCCTTTATTCCACAGCGAATTCCGAAATGGTACGGCACTTTGCTTGATAACCTTCGTTTCTTTGCCTCTATACATGGCATAAAAGGAAAAGAAAATGAGAAGAGAATCGATTACATACTATTTCGGCTTGGATTGGATAAATACAGGGATCTGAAGTGGACTGAGATATCCAGTGGTTACCGTTTACGCTTTGAACTCGCGAAAATGCTTTTATGGAAACCGAAGTTATTGATCCTCGATGAACCTCTATCCAATCTGGACATCAATGCCCAACAATTGTTTCTTCAAGATCTGCGTTTCTTTACTTTTTCCGAAGCACATCCCATGAGCATCCTTCTCAGCTCGCAAAACCTGCATGAAATTGAAAAAGTAGCAGACAACATCATCTTCATCAGACAGGGAAAAACCATTTACAACGGACCTCAAAAACAATTTGCCAACGAAAGGGTTCAAAATAGTTTTGAGATCTCCGGAGAGTTCGATCTGGAAAAATTGTCGGATTGCTTTAAAAAATACAATGATATAACCGTCGATAATGCAGGAACATCTTTCATCATCAATACATCAACCGACAAAGACCTTTACTTCATCACAAAAATACTAGCTGAAAATAATTTAACGCTGAATTACATCAGAAACATCAGTCAGAGTACAAGAAAATTATTTCATAAAGACATTTGAGAATGCTAAAACTGCTCAGTCCAAAATTCATAACAAAGATAGATTCACATTTGCTCGTGAACCATCCCGATATCTGGATGAGCAAGATCCATTACGTTGGCTGGAATGGATTACTCTTATTTGCCTGCTCTGCCCTCCTCGGTCTTTTTCTTCCTATCCACCTGATCAGAGATGTGCAGTATGAATTATGGTATTTTCTTCTCTCATTGCTATCTGTGATCGTGATGTGTTTCTGGATCTATCACTATGCCATATTCAATAAGGAAAAGAATTTCGGGAATTTCCATCTGGCAGACGAATACAGAAATTTCATTCTGGTCTTTATCAGCGTACTGATCTTTTTGCTGGTCCCGGTTCCATTCGAACTTGTACAGAATAAACGCATCGCCTCTATGTATACAGATGCAGAAGTGATCGCGGATATGAATTCATTGAATGAGATCGATCCGTACATGGCCCACTCTTCCAACAATTACTTTACCTGGTA
>DAORJH010000097.1:0-7874 GCA_035438925.1 Bacteroidia bacterium
AACAACAGTTCATACCTGTGGGAATTTTCAAAATACCTGTGATTTTGATCCGAATGCGGGGATCTTAAATCTGATCTCTAATGGGACTGAAGATCTTTTTGTCCATAAAATGTGTCAAACACCCTTGAATGCCGGATCGATCCTCGGAATCACTTCTATTTGTTCAGGATCATCTTCGGTTTATAGCATCTCTCCTGTATCTGGAGCTACTTCTTATTCATGGAATATTCCTGCAGGATGGAGTGGAAGCAGTTCTACTTTTTCAATCAATTCAACCTGTGGTAATAGTGGAATCTTCACCGTTTCGGCAGTTAATTCCTGCGGAAGTTCATCTGCACAAACATTAAGTGTAACAGTGAAAGCTTTGCCAACATTGAGCATCAGTGGAAGCAATACACTTTGTTTGGGTTCAAGTGTTTCTTTAACCGTCTCCGGTGCTTCCACCTATTCCTGGAGTCATGGAGCCACAGTTGCTATTGTGGCTTTGAATCCAACTATTACTACTTCTTATACTGTAACCGGGACTTCAAGCGTAACAGGATGTTCCAATTCTGCAGTCACCACACTTAGTATTGTAACCTGTACAGGTATATTGAATATATTGAATGATCAAAATACTATTCAAATTTATCCGAATCCAACCAACGGTGAATTGAGTTTAGCACTTCCCTTTTCAAATGGGGAAATTGATATTTACGATATGAATGGCAGGTCTGTACGGAGTGAAAAGATTACCACAGAAAAAGTGGAGTTAAAATTAAAAGATCTGCCATCAGGCATCTATTTGATAAAGATCAAAAGCAATAGTCAAGTTCATACAACAAAGTTGATCAGAAACTAAAAAAAGGGAAGCAGTTTTGCTTCCCTTTTTAATTTTATCTGAGATGACCTGATTCAGTTTACGGAACAAAGCGCATCGCAGTTCCAAGATACCTGGCTGAATTTCCAAGTTGTTCTTCAATTCGAAGAAGCTGATTGTATTTAGCGATCCTATCACTTCTGCTCGCTGAACCGGTTTTGATCTGTCCACAATTCAAGGCTACTGCAAGATCAGCTATTGTTGTGTCTTCTGTTTCTCCACTTCTATGGCTCATCACGGAAGTATATGAATTCTGATGTGCCATTTGAACAGCGTTGATCGTTTCTGTTAAAGTTCCGATCTGATTTACTTTAACCAGTATAGAATTGGCAACACCTTTGGAAATTCCGTCAGCCAGACGATCTTCATTTGTTACAAAAAGGTCGTCTCCTACGAGTTGAACTTTGTCGCCTAGTTTTTCTGTCAATTGCAACCATCCATCCCAATCATCTTCGGCTAATCCGTCTTCAATAGAAAGGATCGGATATTTTTTACACCATCCGGCCCAGAAGTCTACCAATTGAGAAGAAGTCATTTTATCACCGGTCGACTTTTTCAATTCATACACTTTCTCTTTCGAATTATAGAATTCAGAAGCTGCAGCATCCATCGCTATGAACATATTCTCTCCTGGTTTATATCCTGCTTTTTCAATTGCTTGGATAACTGCCTTTATTGCATCTTCATTATTTCTGAAATCCGGAGCAAATCCACCTTCATCTCCAACGTTGGTGCTCATTTTGGTACTTTTCAAAACGGCTTTCAGATGGTGAAACACCTCTGTTCCCATTCGTAGAGCATCGGCAAATGATTCTGCACCCACAGGCATGATCATGAATTCCTGAAAATCTATTCCGTTATCAGCATGTGAACCACCATTCAAGATGTTCATCATGGGAATAGGGAGTAAATTCGCGTTTACACCTCCTACATATTTGTACAAAGGCATACCCGATTCTGCGGCGGCTGCTCTTGCAACGGCTAGAGAAACACCTAAAATTGCGTTTGCTCCAAGATTCGCTTTGTTAGGGGTGCCATCCAACTCGATCAATGTGTTATCGATCAATGATTGGTCCATGATATACAAACCCTTCAGGTTTTCCTGGATCACTGTATTTACATTGTTTACGGCTTTGTGCACGCTTTTGCCCAGGTACTGGCTCTTGTCATTATCTCTTAATTCAACAGCTTCGTGTGATCCGGTTGAGGCACCTGATGGTACTGCGGCCCTTCCTGATACTCCCTGATCTGTTATTACATCTACTTCTATTGTTGGATTTCCTCTTGAATCTAGGATCTGTCTTGCATTGATTGCGTGTATAAATGCCATAAAAAGGTTTTTAATTCAGGTAACAAAAGTAGTTAAATTATATTGTTGGATTCTACATGTTTTTAACAGAAACAAAACCGATTTTAATACTAATTAAAGATTTCTTACGTTTATAGTCTTATTGTCATGAAAATAAAGGCTTTCTATAAGTTCGGTGTGTTGGTTTTTGCCTTCGTTTTTGCCTTTTTATCATGTAAAAAAGATAAATTCGTTACGGATCCTAGTGCAACAGTGCGTTTTTCTCAGGACTCGGTCTTATTCGATACTGTTTTTACCACAATCGGTTCTGCCACCAAGAATATTCGGGTGATCAATAATAATAAACAGAAAATAAAGATCTCTACCATTCAATTGACCAAGGGGAGTTCATCTCAATTCATTATTAATGTGGACGGAGCCTCGGGAAGAACTTTTAATGACATTGAAATTGCGGCTAATGATAGTCTTTATATTTTCATTCAGGTCAATGTAAATCCTACTAATGTAAACTCACCGGCCATTGTTACGGACAATATAGAATTTACGGTGAATGGCAATCTTAAGAAAGTAAAATTAGAAGCGTGGGGACAAGATGCATATTATCATTATACAAAAAATGCTTTGTACTTTAAAGATGGTTCTTATCTGGCCTATTCAACTGTCGATACCTTAAAAAGCTCCTATGATAAAATTGGGAATGATTATGTGTGGAAGAATGACAAGCCCCATGTGATCTATGGATATCTGGTGGTGGATGAAGGACAGAAATTGGTGATCAATGCGGGTACCCGGGTTTACTTTAATTACAAAGCCGGATTATGGGTCTATCGTTATGGAGAGCTTCGTGTTTATGGTCAGTACGGTAATGAAGTGATCTTTCAAGGCGCAAGAAGAGAAGCCGATTATGCAGATGAGCCCGGGCAATGGGACAGGATCTGGATCAACGAAGGAAGTACAAACAATATCATAGATTACGCAATCATTAAAAATGGATACATAGGAGTTCAAGCTGAATTGCTGGGAGATACTCTTGGAGTGAAAAACAGATTAAGACTTACAAATACACGGATACAGAACATGAGCATGTGGGGACTTTACTGTCTGGCTTATAATGTGTACGCTGCTAATAATTCCATCAATAATTGTCAGGAACACAGTTTAAATGTACTGTTAGGTGGGAATTACAATTTCATTCACTGTACATTTGCCAATTACTGGGACAAGCAAAAAAGCAGAGAAAAGCCGGCGGTGTACTTGAATAATCATGCAGGCAGTCAGGTACTTCCCCTTGATACGTTTAACTTTATCAATTGCATTGTTGACGGTAAACTCGGCAATGAAATCAGTTTTGATCTGGATTACAGCAACGTGAATTACCCACCAAAACATAAATTCACAAGTTGCTGGATTAAAACAACAAATGACATGAGTGATGCGAATCACTTCTCTGAGATCGTAAAAAGCAGTTCGTCTTTAACCTATGAGAGTCCGGGAACCTATTTCTTCCAACCCAAACCAAGTGAAAGCAGCGTGAAAGGTTTCACGAGCTCAATTGCTACATTGAACGCTCAGAAATTCCCATTGGATCTGAAAGGTGCTGCTAGAACTAGCGCCACTGTTTGTGCAGGGGCTTACCAGGTCAATTGATCTGTTTCTAAGTACTATGATTTAAATCATAGCATCCCTTTTGTTTTTCAACGAAATTAGTTACAGAATTCACTCGTATGTTAAAGCAGCTTTTTCCGATTCTATTTTTAATTTTTGGAGTGATCGTTTCCTGTAAGCGAGATATAGGAATTGCTAAAGTAGGTGATTATCCTGCAGAAGTTGGAAAGATCATGGTACACAAATGTGCTACTTCAGGTTGTCACAATGATGCCAGTTACGAAGCGGCTGCAGGCCTTAATTTAAGCACTTGGAATGATCTTTTTAAAGGAAGTAAAAGTGGATCATCTGTCATTCCTTACAGCAGCAAATTCTCATCGCTATGTTATTTTGTGAATACATATCCCGATCTGGGAGCGATCAATGCACCACAAATGCCTTTGAACACTTCTCCACTTACAAGAGAGGAAGTGATGACGATCAATTCTTGGATCAATGATGGAGCGAAGAGTGAAAAAGGAAATGAAAAGTGGGAAGGAAATCCAAACAGAAAGAAGTTATATGTGACCAATATGGGTTGCGATGTGGTTACAGTTATTGATGCTGAAACACAGTTGCCAATCAAATACGTGGATGTAGGAAATAAGCCCGGTGTAATTGAGGTGCCTCATACCGTAAGGGTTTCAGGAGATGGGCAGTTTTGGTATGTTTCATTTATTGGGAATAATATTATTCAGAAATATCGTTGCAGCGATGATACTTTTGTTGGTGAAGTGGTGATTGGTCCGAATTACAACTGGCATACAATGACCTTATCTGCTGATGGTAAAAGAGCCTATGCCTCTTCATTTGAAAGTAATGGAAGAATCGCATTTGTTGATGTAGAACACATGCGATTGATAAGGAATCCGGTTGGTTTTGCTTTTCCACATGGAATTGCATTGAATGAAGCCAACGATGTATTGTATATCACAGCTCAGATCGGAAATTTTATTTTCAAGGTAGATACAGCCTTTACTTTTGTGAATCAGATAACGATAGAGCCCGGATTTGCGCCCAGTTCAACCAGTAAGATCGATGCCCAGGATATTATTTTATCTGCTGATAAGAAAAAATTATTCATTACCTGCGAAAAGACAAATGATGTTCGGGAATTTGATATAGCAACAGAGCAGATCACCAATATTTTCAATACCGGATATCAAGCACAGTTGGTTGTTCAATCGGCAGCAAAGAACAAATTATATGTAACAGCCATGTATGATACAACGGCTATTAATAAAGGAGATGGTTTGATCTCTGTGATTGATCTTGCAACAAGTTCAATTCAACACATAAAGGTTGGATTCATGCCTCACGGTATTTGTCTTGATGAAGCAAAGGATCTATTGTATATAATCAGCAAGAATGCATTTTCGAACGGACCGGCACCTCATCATATTGCTGTGTGCAATGGAAGGAATGGTTATATGAACTTCATCAAGTTAAGTACATTGGAAGTGCTCAAAAAAAAGACAGAGCTTAGTGTAGGGCCCTGGTGGATCAGCCTGAGGAAATAAAACTTCTTAAATAAAGATCGTCACCGGATTCTCTAAATAAGATTTCAAAGTCTGTAAGAACGCAGCTCCTGTAGCTCCATCAACACTTCTGTGATCGCAGGCTAAAGTCAGCATCATTACATTTCCCGGAACTACTTGTCCGTTCTTAACGACCGGAACTTGCTTGATCGTTCCAACAGAAAGAATACAGGATTCAGGAGAATTGATGATAGAGGTGAAGGATTCTATGCCAAACATTCCAAGATTCGAAACCGTGAATGTGTTTCCTTCCCAATCCTGAGGCTGCAATTTTTTCTCTTTTGCGCGTTTTCCAAAGTCTTTGATCTCAACACTGATCTGATCCAGACTTTTTTGATCCGCAAATCTCACTACAGGCACAAGCAATCCATCTTCAACTGCAATTGCAATTCCAATGTGAATGTGGTGATTGATACGGATCTTATCTCCCATCCAGCTACTGTTTACTCTTGGATGTTTTAATAAAGCAGAAGCAACAGCTTTTACAACAAGGTCATTGAAGGATGTCTTTACTTCCACCATTTTATTAATGGCTTCACGTGCAGAAATAGCATTATCCATATCCACTTCAATATTCAAATAGAAGTGAGGAGCTCCATTTTTACTTTCCAGTAAACGACGTGCAATGGTCTTGCGCATTTGAGACGCAGGTTCGTCGGTGAAACTTTCTACACCTGAAACAAATTTCGAAGTGCGACCCGAAGAGCCACCTTTGAAATTCAAGATATCGGATTTGGTTACTCGACCGTTATCGCCGGTACCATTCACTTTTGAAATATCTATACCTTTCTCTTTTGCCAGTGCTTTTGCAAGAGGAGAGGCTTTCACTCTTCCATTTGAAGGAGTGACACTTGTTATTTTTTGTACAGTTGTTTGATTTGAAAGTACGGCTTGTTTTTCAGGGACACTTGAAGTTGTTGTGGTGCTTTTTGTTGTTGGTTGATCGGATAAAGAAGCAATGACTGCTTTCACATCTTCATCCCCCTTTCCCAAAATTGCTATCACGCTGTCAACCGGAATGCTTTTTCCTTCCTCAATTCCCCTATGAAGCAGAACACCATCCTGAAAACTTTCGAATTCCATCGTGGCCTTGTCTGTTTCAATATCAGCAAGTAATTCTCCACTCTTGACTTTATCTCCCACTTTTTTATGCCATTTTGCGATAACACCTTCGGTCATTGTATCACTTAATTTGGGCATTCGAACAATTTGTACGGAAGCGGGTAGTGGTGTGTTTGATTTAACAGGAGCAGAATTTTCTACACTTGCCGGCTTTTCAGTTTCTTTTTTGCTTCCACCCGAAGTGCCATTCAATAAAGCAGAAATATCTTCTCCTTCTTTTCCAAGAATAGCTATCAACGAATCAACAGCAACTGCTCCTTTTTCCTGAACACCAATATGCAATAGAACACCATCCTGAAAACTTTCGAATTCCATTGTGGCTTTGTCGGTTTCAATATCAGCCAGCAGATCTCCACTCTTCACCTTATCACCAACTTTCTTGTGCCATTTTGCAACAACACCTTCCGTCATGGTGTCACTTAATTTGGGCATTCTAACAATTTCAGCCATTATCTTTCAATGTTAAATTTTGAATTTTAAATTCTAAATTATTTTGTAGTTGATGTTTTAACTATTTTAGTCAGTATATTAATTATTTCTTCGTTCTCTTGTATGAGATGTTTTACTTCTTTATTCGATAATTCTGTTTCATCTAATAATCTAAGCCAGTATCTGGTTTCTCTAGCCTCTTTCGCTGCAATACTCATTTTAGAAATGAAATCTTTTTTGGATTGTGCTGCCTGAGCTTCTTCAACATTTGCACCAATGCTTGTTGCACTTCTAAATAACTGACTTGCTAATTCGTATATTTTTTCTTTTTTTAAATGAATATATAATTTAACGATTTCTTTAGAGAAATTAAATGTTCTTTGTAAAATAAGATTTGGTTTTTCTGCCATTTTCCATTTAACATTTTCCATTTAACATTTAAACTCATAACTCAATGAACGGATAATTCGGTTCTGCATAAACATCTTTGTAAAGTTCATCTGCATCCGGATACGGACTTTCTTCTGCAAACCTTACACTTTCTTCTACCAGCTCTTTTACACGATTCTCTACTTCTTCTATTTTTTTATCGTCGATCCATTTATTTGCTTTAAGTGTTTCAAGTACTTTTTCAATTGGGTCCTGTCTTTGAAACTCTTTTACTTCATCTTTTGTTCTGTAGGTTTGGGCATCACTCATACTGTGTCCCTTGTAACGATACGTTTTCATTTCAAGAAAACTCGGACCGTCACCTCTTCTGGCTCTGGCTACAGCTTCTTCAATGGCATCGTGCACTGCTTCTACCGTAAGACCATCAACAGGCTTACTTGGCATGTCATAGGCTAATCCTAATTTCCATAAGTCATGAACATTACTGGTACGCTCAACTGAAGTACCCATCGCGTACATGTTGTTCTCTACAATGAAAACAACTGGTAATTTCCAGGTCATAGCCATATTGAAGGCTTCATGA
>DAORJH010000098.1:0-7866 GCA_035438925.1 Bacteroidia bacterium
CAAAGAAAAGAAGAAATAAGTTGTTTCATTTTCTTAATATAATCTATTGCCTTTTATTAGGAATTTAAAAAATCTTTGCTATATTTGATTAAACACAAACCTATATGAAATCTATTTTCAAGACCCTTCTTATTTTATCTTCTGTCAGTCTTATCTTAACACAATGTAAAAAGAAAGAACAAGAAGACCCTCAGATCGAAGAACCGGTGCCGGCTCCGACTCCATCAGGAATCAACACCATCTCTGAAGTATTCACAACACAAGGTGCACCGACACAAACATTCAATGTAGCTTCCGGTGTAGCAACAACTTTAACCGTGAATGGGGTGAAGATCGAAATTCCTGCAAATGCATTCCTGACCAGTGTTGGAGGGAGTACGATCACAGGAAATGTGGACGTAACCGTTCGAACCATTCTTGATAAAAGTGAGATCATTTTATCCGGCGCAGGTGCAAATTCCACAAGCGGGAAATTGGTTTCCACCAAAGGATGTGTGAAGATCACTGCTTCTCAAAACACACAGGCATTACGCTTATTACCGGGTGGTGGCGGATTAGTAGTAGGTGTAACCGATGGTACTGTGTCTCCTCCCCCTATGAAAGAATTCTATGCAGGAAAGATCTCTGCTGTTGATTCAACGAAGATCTGGGCCTTGGGAACTTCTACGGCTGATATACCAAGTGCATTCGATTCCCAATTGAATAAATTCGTACACAAAGCCTCTCTCGACTCTTTAAAATGGCTGAATGTAGGAACACAATTTGATACCACAGGAGCAAAAACGGCAGTAACAGTAAGTGTTTCGTCACAATTCAACAAGACCAATTCAGCGATCTACTTATCTTTCAATGGTAGTTTAACTGTTGGCGCCTTGTTTGAGATCAGTCCCGGTATTTTCAGGATCTCCGGTATGCCCGTTGGAAAAGGAGCACACCTGGTTGCAGTAGCCGTTATCAACGGTCAGTATTATTCTGCTGTGCAACCCCTGATCATTTCTCCAACCCAGATGAATCTTAATCTGGCAGCAACTACCATTACCCAGATCAAGACGCAGCTATCCACATTGCCATAGCAAGATAAAATTACATTCTAAAAGGTCGCTGAAAATGCGGCCTTTTTTTGTTATTTTTAGACTATGTTTTTATCTTTCAACAAGGCTCGTTTCTATATTTTTCTTTTAGTTGTGACTCTTTTTTTGACTCGCTGCAAAGAAGAAGTAAAAACAGAAAGAAAAATAAACGGAGAACAAGCAGTGTTTTCAGTTGAAGTGAAAACACTGATCGAAGACACTGTTCCTTTAAATCCATACAACGACAGTATAAAGAAGAATATAAACTATTTTACTAAGAAAGATCAATTGCTTGCTTTAGGAGAACTTTCAGAAAACTGGAGAAAGTTTTCCAATATTTTTGCTGCAGAAGAGTTATTACTCGCTAAGAAATACCAAGACAAAGAAGCAGAAGCAGATGCAATGTGCAAGCAAAGCATCGCCATGATCCGTCGTTTCCGATTCGATTCTGCTAATGCAAGACTAGATTCTGCACTTATTTTCTCGAAGATAAATGATCTTTCTTCGGCAGAAGCACAGGCCTTGTCCTGGAAAGCCGAGATCCGCAGACAACAGGGAGAGCTCAAGAAAAGTATCGAAATGCAGAAGAAAGCAATTGAAATTGCAAACAGGAATGATGACAGCAAACGTCTTGCATTCAGTTACCTTTCGCTCGGTGAAGCTTACCGAACATCCGGCGAATTCAATGAGGCAATTAAAAGCTATTCCAATTCGATACAACAAGCCAAAAGATCGAATGAAACACATCGGGTCATTATCTGTTTGAATGGTCTGGGTGAAGTATACCGTTCGCAGAATAATTATCCAAAAGCTCTCGATTACTTTAATCACGCCTTGGAACTAGCGAGATTAAATAACAACAAGATACAAATTGCCTTTTGCTTAAGCTGTATGGGTGATATTTACAGCGCGCAGAAAGACCATGAAAAAGCGCTCAAACTGCATCAGGAAGCTTATGATATCGCATTGCAGGCAGATTCAAAAGTCCAAATGTGCAACAGTCTAAGCAGTATCGGAATGACCTATTTCATTTTGAATGAAAAAGAAAAAGCCCTTGATTTTTTACAGAAGACGGTGGATCTGGCTACAGAAATAGGCAACAACAATAAATTGGCCTTTGCACACCTCACCTTGGGCAGTACGTATGAATCCATGCAACAACAGGACAAAGCATTGGAACATTACAACAAGTCACTGGAAATTTCAACTGCGGCTAATGACAACATCTCTATGGTAAGGTGTTATAATCTATTAAGCGCTTATCAACTTTCACAAAAGAAATACAATGAAGCATTCACCAATGCAGAAAAAGCTTTATCGCTTGCGCAGGAATTAGAAATTCCGGAAGAAATTAAAAGAGCAGCCAAAACACTCTCTTTTATTTATGAAGCAAAAAATGAATTTAAACCGTCGCTTAAAATGCTTCGCTTATTTCAATTGATGCGCGACACGATCGATAACGAAGAAAATGTAAGGCAATTGGCAGCTGTTGAATTTCAGGCAAAAGAGCAAGGATTAAAAGCAGAACAAAAAGCGAAGGAAGCCACATTCAAAGCAGAACAAGCACAAAAAGAAGAGGAATTGAAAACCCAAAAAACGATCCGGTATGCATTTACCATTGGGTTTGGTCTGGTTCTTATACTTGTTGTTGTTGTGTACAAGAATTTGCGTCTCAATCAACGAAAGAACAAGATCATTACAGAACAGAAAAAAGAAGTAGAAAAACAAAAAGAACTGGTTGAAGAAAAGAACAAAGAAATTACAGACAGTATCAATTATGCAAAACGACTTCAGGAAGCTATTCTTCCACCATTAAAACTGATGAAACAGGTCTTTCCGAAAAGTTTTGTACTTTATTTACCAAAGGATATTGTTGCAGGCGACTTTTACTGGATGGAAAGAAATAACGATCTGGTCTTTTTTGCTGCAGCCGACTCTACCGGGCACGGAGTGCCGGGGGCAATAGTTTCGGTAGTTTGTTCCAATGCCTTGAACAGAGCGATAAAAGAATTCAAGCTGGAAGCTCCCGGAAGAATATTGGACAAAACACGCGAACTGGTTCTCGAAACATTCGAGAAAAGTGAAGGGGACGTAAAAGACGGAATGGATGTTTCGCTCTTCTGTTACAATGAAAAAACCAAGAAGGTTTACTGGGCCGGCGCGAACAATCCACTTTGGTATATTGTGAATGGAGAATTCAAAGAAATAAAAGCCAACAAACAACCGATAGGAAAAACGGATAATCCACTGCCTTTCACAACACACGAAATTGAGTATGCACCCGGCTCTGTCTTTTATTTGCTAACGGATGGGTTTGCCGATCAGTTTGGTGGACCAAAAGGAAAAAAGTTCAAATACAAACAGCTCGAAACTTCGCTTTTGGCAAATCACAAAAATGAGATGGAAGATCAGCGAAAGGGATTGGAAAAAACCTTTAACGAATGGAAGGCGGAGAGAGAACAAGTAGATGATGTGACTATTATTGGTATTGAACTTTGATCAATACTGTTCCTTTTCATTCGGGAAACTACGGCTTTTAACATCTGCAATGTATTTTTTAAATGCTGTATTCATACTTTCATCAAGATTGAGGTAACGTCTTAGGAATCTGGGTGAGAATTCATGTGTCATACCCAACATATCGTGTGTTACTAACACCTGACCATCTACTCCACCCCCCGCTCCGATTCCAATCACGGGAATAGTTAAAGCAGATGCAACTTTTTTAGCCAGATCAGCGGGGATCTTCTCAAGTACAATTGCAAAGCATCCATATAACTCAAGCAATTTGGCATCTTCTATCAGTTGTTCAGCCTCTGTAGCTTCCTTCGCACGTACATTATAAGTTCCGAATTTATAAATGCTTTGAGGTGTAAGGCCTAAATGTCCCATTACGGGAATACCTGCAGTTAAAATCCTTTCAATACTCTCTTTGATCTCCTTACCACCTTCCAATTTAACAGCATGAGCACCACTTTCTTTCATAATACGGATCGCAGAGTGTAAAGCCTCTTTAGAATTGGCCTGATAGGCCCCAAAAGGAAGGTCTACGACCACCAAAGCCCTATTGACCGCTCTTATAACACTGCTTGCATGGTAGATCATCTGATCAAGCGTAATTGGCAAAGTCGTCTCATGTCCCGCCATCACGTTGCTGGCACTATCACCCACGAGTATCACATCAATTCCCGAATTATCAAGTATACGCGCCATTGTATAGTCATAGGCGGTTAACATTGATATTTTCTCGCCACGTTGCTTCATTTCCTGAAGCACATGGGTAGTCACTTTTTTTATTTCTTTATGTACAGACATATTGCCTAAAACAAAAAACCCAACCAACAAATAATGAAGGTTGGGTCTTTCATTGAATTTAAGATTTTAATACTGTGAGAATCCTGCCTTATCAGTGACTTTGTGTTCGATCAGTAGACCAACACAAGCTGCATCAGTTGATTTGTGCTTATCTTTTTCGGTCGCTCCCTGAGGAACCATTACTTCAATGATAAGCTGACGAGTACTTACACTCTGAAACTCGAATATTTGGGTGTCTTCTGCAGTTGCATTGTCAAATAACATCTCGCTGGTTCTTGCATCAAGAATCTTGTAGCTTACCTTATCTCCTAGTACTGTTTCACAGCAGACAGAAATTCTGTAATCCATCCCTTTGTAAATAACACAACGAAGTTTTGAAGTCATACCTTGATTGAAAAGACCACTTTTACTTTGGGCATTGTATTGCCACTTTTCATTTTTCGCCTTCTCAAGTACACAATACTTTTGGTGAAATTTCCCACATACTCCCGCCTGCGAGAATACCGAATTGCTTAACAAAGCAGTGAATATTATTGCTATAATGTATTTCATGGCTATGTATTATTTAGTTTGTGTATATGAGTTACGCACAGTTTTTATTTTTTCAACTATACCCTTGTAAACCTCTTCAGACATGATCAATTGCTGACCACCACCTAATAATTTCTTCTTGTCGTCATTCTTTTTCACGGCTTCAGCATCCTTAACATTGATCTTATTGAATTCAGCTAGAAGTCCTTCAAAATCTGCCTTTACTGCAGCAACATTTTGATCAGCCTCCTCGTGCTTCTTAAGGAATTCAATGAGGTTCTCCAATGTATATTTCTGATCAGCCAAACGCTCAATCACAGGGCTGTTCGCCTCATATTTGGCAAGATTTATTGCGATATAGATACTTTCAATCCATCCTCCTGCAACAACCAGTGCCAGTGTTGGACCTTGCTTACTGTCTTCTAATGTTTCAAAAGAAGAGAAATAAACATCATCTGTAATAACCGCAAGTGAATCAGGTGAGCCAACATTGCTCTCCAGACGCTTTAAAACTTCCGGTTTGATCGCAGTTGAAACTCCGATCTGATCACCCATCGTTTTTACCGTTTTAAAATATTTCAAAGCTTCAGATCCAATTTCAAAAATACTGCAGTAACTAAGATCACAGCTGTAAATACCAAAATTAATTGCTTTCGATTTGGCATCTGAATAATTCTTTTCGTTTGCTACAGAATTAAGGAAAGTGATGTTCTTGTTGTTCTTTCCACCCACCATTTTAATGAATGTAAGCATCTCACCAGGAGATGGCACCTGAAAGAATGTTTCTGAAACCGGATTCACCTTTGTTTCAGTAACAGCCTTAACCGAATCTACATTTTCGATTTCTTCTGCTTTTTCGCTGTCACCACATCCACTAAATGCGAATAAGGCAGATGCTGACAAAAATAATAACGTTGATTTCTTCATAGGAGTAAAGATATGTTTTTTTTAATTACCTTTTAATAATTTATTGACTAGTTCGGCGGCTTCGTTAAACTGAATAACTGAGTAGACTTTTAAGCCAGATTCATCGATCAATTTCTTGGCTGCATCGGCATTTGTTCCCTGTAAACGAACGATGATTGGAACTTTAATATTGCCCATGTTTTTATAGGCATCCACAATGCCTTGGGCAACCCTGTCACAACGTACAATTCCACCGAAAATATTGACAAGAATAGCCTTCACATTTGTGTCCTTTAAAATGATCCTAAAGGCCTTTTCCACCCTTTCCGCGTTTGCAGTACCCCCCACATCAAGAAAGTTAGCAGGTTCGCCTCCACTTAATTTAATTAGATCCATTGTGGCCATTGCCAAACCGGCACCATTCACCATACATCCCACATTACCATCAAGTTTTACATAATTCAATTCAGCATCCTTCGCTTCTACATCGGTTGGATCTTCTTCCGTTATATCTCTCATAGCAAGATAATCCGGATGCCTAAATAGACCGTTATCATCAAATGAAACTTTACTATCCACCGCAATGATCTTATCATCGCTTGTTTTTAATACCGGATTGATCTCAAATAAAGAGGCATCAATACTTTCGTAGGCCTTGTACAAAGAAGTAACAAACTTGGTCATTTCCTTGAATGCAGCTCCACTTAATCCTAAATTAAAGGCAATTTTTCTTGCTTGAAAACCCTGTAATCCAACTCTTGGGTCGATCTCTTCTTTCCAAATCTTATCCGGAGTGTGTTCCGCAACAGCTTCTATATCCATTCCTCCTTCGGTCGAATAAATAATAGCATTGCGTCCTTTCGAACGATCAAGCAGAACGCTCATGTAAAATTCTTTAGTTGGTGTTGCCCCTGGATAATAAACATCCTGTGCCACCAAAACTTTATGCACCTTTTTTCCCTTTGCACTTGTTTGAGGCGTGATCAGATCCATTCCAATAATGGCTCCGGCTTTTTCTTTCACCTCATCTAGATTCTCAGCCAGTTTTACACCTCCCCCTTTTCCTCTTCCTCCGGCATGTATTTGTGCTTTTATAACAACCCAATCACTGTTGTATTTCGTCTTCATTTCTTTGGCAGCGGCAACTGCCTGTTCAACTGTTTCTGCTACCACACCTTCCTGAACGGCGACTCCAAAACTCTTTAAGATACTCTTACCTTGATACTCGTGAATATTCATATATTTCCAATTATTGCTTCAAATTTAAGGTTTTATTCCAAATTAGGAAGTAGGGCAAAAAAAAATCCCATCCTTGATGTAAGGATGGGATCGTTTTTGTAAGTCTATTGATTATCTGAACAAGCTTACGTTACCTTTGGCTTCGTATTCTTTTCCGTCTTTTCCAGTAGATTTAATAATGTAGAAGTATACTCCGCTTGCGCATTCTTTACCTCCGAAGTTCTTACCATCCCAGGCAATGTTTCCGGTTGCACTGGTTGTCTCGTACACCTTATTACCCCAACGGTCCAGGATCACTGCGTTTATCTCTGTAAGGTTTGCAACCTTTAAGAAGAATACGTCGTTGTTTCCGTCACCATTTGGAGTGAACACGTTAGGTACTTCCATTTTTGATGGTAATTCAACCTTAATGGTCTTGTATGCTGTATCCACACATGATCCTTTAATAGCGATCAACATCACAGTATACGTTCCTGCGTTTGGATAAGATGCAGAAGTATATTCGTTAGCGTTGGTTGTTGTCTTCACAGCTCCGTTACCAAAGTTCCAAACAGATGTAATGCTTGCATTACCCGAGCTGCTGGCAGATGTGTTCTGGAAGGAAACACTGTGCGGTGCATATCCTGATGGTGCATCTGGTGCAAAATCCGCGTTAAGTCCACCTGCAATCACTGTAAACTCACCAATTGCCTGACATCCAGTTAGGGTGTTTGTTACTACATACTCATAGTGACCTAATTTGTCTGCTGTTACACTTGGTGAAGGCTGACCACTTAACAATGGATTCAGGTTCACTTGTGTTGCA
>DAORJH010000099.1:0-7836 GCA_035438925.1 Bacteroidia bacterium
CACAGAGCCACTTGAAAAAGTAATTAATGGAATAGCCGGAATCAAATCGATCACAGGAGCATCCAATCAAGGTTCAAGTATCATTACGGTTGAATTCAATTTAAGTTCCGATCTTGAATCTGCAGCAAATGATGTAAGGGATAAAGTTTCTCAGGCTATAAGACAGTTGCCACAGGATATTGATGCACCTCCGGTTGTTACAAAGGCAGATGCGAACAGCGATGCCATCATCTCGATGACCTTTTTAAGTCACAAAAGGAATTTACTGGAGGTGAGTGATTACGCGGAGAATGTGATCGCACAGAATTTGCAAACCATTCCGGGTGTGAGTCAGGTGCAGATCTGGGGACAAAGACGTTATTCCATGCGCTTACGCATCGATCCGGCAAAACTGGTGCAATATCATTTGACCCCATTGGATATCAAGATCGCATTGGATAAGGAGAATGTGAATCTTCCAAGTGGAAAGATCGAAGGGAACAATACAGAATTAACGGTCAACACAGTTGGAAAACTAAGCACTGTGAAGGAGTTTGAGGAAATGATCGTAAAACAGAACGGCGATCAGTTGGTGAAATTAGGAGATGTGGCATTGGTTGAATTGGGTGCTGAGAACGAACAAACCATCTTAAAGGAAAGTGGTACACCCATGCTTGGACTTGCGCTTGTTCCACAGCCCGGTGCCAATTACATTGATATTGCTGATGAATTTTACAAACGATTTGAAATTCTGAAAAGAGATCTGCCGAAAGATTATGTGATCAATATTGCACTTGATAATACGCGTTTCATCAAACGTTCTATTCTTGAAGTAAAAGAAACCTTACTCATTGCTGTTCTATTGGTGATCTTAATTATCTTTTTGTTCTTCCGTGATTGGTTGGTGGCTTTCCGTCCGCTGATTGATATTCCGGTTTCTTTGATAGGAGCTTTTTTCATCATGTATGTGATGGATTATTCCATCAATGTACTAACGCTGCTCGCTATTGTTCTTGCTACGGGATTGGTAGTGGATGATGGAATTGTGGTCACCGAAAATATTTTCAGAAAGCTGGAAAAGGGATTAAAACCAGAGCAAGCGGCTATTGAAGGAACGAGAGAGATCTATTTCGCCGTTATCTCTACATCCTTGACCTTAGTTGCTGTTTTCATGCCGGTCATTTTTTTGGAAGGATTTGTAGGTAGATTGTTCCGGGAATTTGGTGTTGTTCTTGCAGGTGCCGTTCTTATTTCTGCCTTTGTTTCCCTTACGCTTACACCCATGTTGAATGCTAAGTTGGTAAGGAAAGATCATAACAAAAAAAGTAAGTTCTATTTGATGACAGAGCCTTTCTTTGCAGGACTGGACAGATCTTTTTCTAATTCCATTACCCGTTTTCTTGAAAAAAGATGGATGGCTATTCTCATCCTCCTTATTTCAACCTCTTCCATCTTTTATTTTGGTTCTCAATTGCAATCCGAACTTTCACCATTGGAAGATCGAAATTGGTTGCGTTTGACTTACACCGGTCCCGAGGGAGCCACTTTTGAAAATACAGATGCTTTATTGGAAAGAGTGAATAATTTCATTTGTGATTCTATACCTGAGAAAAACGTTTTACTCACGGTAACAGCTCCCGGTTTTGCAGGTTCAGGCGCTGTGAATACAGGTTTTATTCGTCTGGCCCTTGTTGAATCACATCTAAGAAAGAGAAGTCAGCAAAAGATCGCCGATTATTTAAATAAGTATTTGTGGATGTTTCCGGATGGAAAATTATTCGTGATTCAGGAACAATCCATTTCTTCAGGTGGTGGTGGACCAAGAGGTGCTTTGCCCATATCCTTTGTGTTGCAAACGAATGATTTCAAGAAGCTGCAAGAAAAATTGCCGCAGTTCATGGAGGAAGTTTCAAAGAATCCGGTCTTTCAGGGATTTGATGCCAATCTAAAATTCAATAAACCAGAAATTGTGATCGAGATCAACAGGGAAAAAGCAAAAGTTCTTGGATTGGCAATAGCTGACATCGCGCAAACCATTCAGATGTCCTTGAGTGGACAGCGATTCTCTTATTATACAAAAGGAGATAAACAGTATCAAGTAATTGGACAATTGGACAGGGGCAATCGTAATGATCCAAATGATCTGAGTGGCTTGTATGTGCGAAACAAGAATGGGGAAATGATTCAGTTAAGTAATGTCACTACGATCACCGAAAGAAGTAGTCCACCTCAATTGTATCATTACAACAGATATCAGTCGGCAACTGTCTCTGCAGGTTTAGCTCCCGGTAAAACGATAGGAGACGGAATAAAGGAAATGAAGAAGATCGCTTCGAAAGTTCTGGACGAAAGTTTCAGTACAGCATTGACAGGTGCTTCGAGAGATTACGCAGAAAGTTCTTCCAATATTCTATTCGCGTTCTTGCTGGCTCTTGCATTGATCTATCTGTTATTAGCAGCTCAGTTCGAAAGTTTCATAGAGCCTTTGATCATCATGTTCACAGTACCAACAGCATTGGCCGGAGCACTTTTCTCACTTTGGTATTTCAATCAAACCTTGAATATATTTTCGCAGATCGGTATGATCATGTTGATCGGACTCGTAACTAAAAATGGAATTCTGATCATTGAATTCACCAATCAACTTCGTAAAAAAGGAATGGATGTGAAAGAAGCATTGATCACGGCAAGTACTGCTCGTTTACGTCCCATCTTAATGACGAGTCTTGCTACCATTTTCGGTGCTCTTCCAATCGCTTTTGCATGGGGAGCAGGAGCCAAGAGTAGAATGGGAATGGGAATTGTGGTGATCGGAGGATTGCTTCTTTCCATGATGTTAACACTTTATGTGATCCCTGCGATGTATTCATTATTATCCAGAAAGAAAAAAATTGAATAGAATTGTTTACATAGTTGTTTTTATCTTTTTCCTTGGTCATGCAAGGGCACAGGAATTGTTGACCATCGAGTCAGCGATAAAGATCGCTTTGGAGAATAATTTTGATGTGAAGATCTACAGAGATAATGAGAAGATCGCTAAACTTCAGAATAATCTGGGTAATGCCGGTATGTCGCCAACGGTGAGCTTGAACGCAAATGCCGGTTATAGTAATTTAGACTCCCATCAGGAATTCAGCAGTGGAACTACGCAGGATAGAACAGGTGCCGTAACTACCAATGGTGGAGCTTCTGCAAATGTAGGATGGATCATTTTTGACGGAATGAAAATGTTTGCAGTGAAAAAGCGCTTGCAAGTGAATGAAGAAGTCTCATCCGTCGCTTTAAAAAAGCAAATGGAAACCTTGGTTTACAATGTGATCCTGAATTATTACGATCTGGTTCGAATGACGCAATTGATCAAAGCACAAGAGATCAATATTTCCTTGTATACAGAGCGAAGGAAAATAGCAGAATTGAAACATCAAACGGGAAGTGATTCAAAGGTGGATCTCTTGATGACGGAAATAGACGAGAGCAAGGCGAAAAATGATCTCTTGCAACTGGAAAACCAGAGATTGATCGCTGCAGTGAAATTGAATGAGTTATTGGCTCGTTCCGCTGACCTTAAGATCGAAACTGCTGATACCATTCCTTTTGTGTTTGAGCCAAGCGAAGAGGATCTGAAGAAATTCATTGAAAAGAACACCAGTGTAAAACAATCCCGATTAAATGTGCAATTGGCAGAACAAATGATGAATGAATCACGATCTGCTTATCTGCCACAAGTGCAGCTGAACGGGTCCTATAATTTTACGCGTTTAAAAAGTGAAGCCGGATTTTTATTCAAGAATCAACAGAATGGAATTGCATTGGGTGTAACTGCAGGTTGGACCATTTTCAACGGAAGTAAGAATAGCAGATTGGTGAAAGAAAGGCAAATTCAATTGCTCGATAAAAAGTGGTTAGAGGAGCAAGTAAAACAACAGGTGAGTGCCATCAGTTATATCAATTATAGGATCTTTCTTAGTACAAAGAAGATCTCTGAAAATGAAAAAGAGAATTTGAAAAAGGCCGGGGAACTTTATTTTATTTCAATGGAGCGATTCAAGATCGGCAAAACAGGATTGCTTGAAACAAAAGAGGCACATAAAAGTCTTGAAGAAACAAAAGTTCGTTTGATCAATTCAAATTACGCTCTCAAAAAAGCAGAGACAGAATTGTTGTTAAGCAGTGGAGATCTGGTGAAGTGATCATTTTGAAAATCGCATCTGAAGTACACCCCAGAAAGCTTCCTTAAAGATCTTGGTACTCATTTTGCTTACCCCTTCAATACGATCCACAAAAGTGATGGGAATTTCAACCAATCGGAATCCTTTTTTAAAGGCCGTGTATTTCATTTCGATCTGGAAAGCATATCCCATGAATCGGATCTTATCGAGTTCAATGGTCTGAAGTACTTTTTTACGATAACACTTGAATCCGGCGGTGGTATCCTTTACATTGAACCAAAGGATCATTCGTACATACAAAGAAGCAAGGTAAGACAAAAGAATGCGTTTAAAATCCCAGTTGCTTACATTTCCTCCATTCACATAACGGGAACCTATAGCCACATCTGCGCCGTTCCTGCAGGCACTTAACAGACGTTCCAGATCATCCGGATTGTGACTGAAGTCGCAGTCCATTTCAAAAATGTAGTCGTATTCTCTGTTGAGAGCCCATTTAAAACCGTGAATATAGGCTGTGCCTAAACCCAGTTTTCCTTTTCTTTCTTCAATGAAAAGGCGATCGCTGTATTTCGTTTGGAGTTCTTTTACCTTCGTGGATGTACCATCCGGTGAACCATCGTCAACAATAAGGAGGTGGAATGGAGTTTGCAGACTCATCACACGGAGAACCATCTTTTCGATATTCTCGATCTCATTATAGGTTGGTATGATGACCAGTGATCTCTCCACGAAAAGCGAATATAAGCATATTGAACGGAAGCTGTATTTATTTAGAATTTTTTATAGGGAATATCCAAAGAATGGCAATTATTGGTGGGAAAATTTGTTTTCCACAGCGATTTTGCTTTACCTCATTTTCATAAACCCGATCGGGATTCTTTCTTTTCTCCCTGAATAATACTTATTTTTATGGGATATGATATCCCGCTTTGTTGTTCGTGTGTATGGTATTCTTGAAAGGGAAGGGAAATACTTATTGCTGGAAGAAGATGTAAGGGGTTGGAATGTAGTGAAGTTTCCGGGGGGAGGATTGGAATTCGGAGAAGGACTCACGGAAGGATTGAAACGAGAATTCAGAGAAGAGTTTGGATTGGAAGTGGAAGTACTGGAACATTTTTACACGACCGACTTCTTTGTCCCTTCTGTTTTTGATACTTTCAGTCAGGTGCTTTCTGTTTACTACAAAGTAAGTCCAAAAGATCAGCATGCTGAAATTCGCCCCATGGCAGGAGAGAAGTTCACGGTAAAGTGGATAGAAAAAGAAAAATTGCATCCGGAGCAGATCACATTGGTGATCGATAAAAAAGTAGCAGGCATGTTAATAGGATTGGAATGAAACGTAATTCGAAATATATTTTTCAAGTACTAGGACCTTTGCTAGCCCTGCTTTTCTTTTTTGTGATCGAACTCGATCCCAAGAATCCACAGGTAAGTAAAATGGCCGGCGTTGCTGTTTGGATGTGTACCTGGTGGTTTTCTGAAGCAGTAAGTCTCGCAATTACTGCATTGGTTCCTGTTTTGATCTTGCCAGTTCTTGGCATTGCAGATTGCAAAAGCGTTTCTCAGCAATATTCCGATAGCATCATTTTCCTTTTTATTGGGGGCTTTATGCTTGCTTTTGCCATTGAGAAATGGAATTTTCATAAGCGCATTGCCATAAAGATCCTTTCGCTGGTCGGGACAAGTCCGGGTACAATTCTGTTAGGAGTCATGACTTCCACTTTCCTTATTAGTAATTGGATCAGCAATACAGCAACCACAATGATGCTCTTTGGAGCTGTTTTCGCTTTGATAGAAGAAACGAAAGAATACATCCATCATAACCGGAATAAGTTTGCTGCGGCTATTTTATTGGGACTTGCTTTTTCGGCTACCATTGGTGGAATGGCAACACCGGTGGGTACGCCGCCGAATATGTATTTTTTTAAAGCCTTCAAGGAAGCTTTTCCCGGAGATGAGACGCTGAACTTTTTAAAGTGGAGCATGATCGGCTATCCGATCTCCATTTGTTTTTTGATCGTGACTTATTTTATTCTGAATTTTTATTTTTTAAGGAACAAAGTGAAGATCGAGATCGCTAAAGATTATTTTACAAAGAATTATAAAGGCCTAGGGAAATTCTCTTACGAAGAGAAATGGGTCTTTGCCATTTTTATTTTTTGTATTCTTGCCTGGTTCACAAGAGCTGATATTGATTTTGGAAATTTTAAATACAAGGGGTGGAATCACCTATTTGTCATCCCGAAGTTTGTTGATGATGCCTTTGTAGCGCTATTAGCTGCTTTGCTGCTATTTTTAATTCCCTCAAAAGCGAATAAAGGAGAAGCCTTGTTGATCTGGGAGGATGCCAAGAAATTGCGGTATGATATCATCTTAATGTTCGGATCTGGATTTGCATTGGCTTACGGATTTGAGGTATCAGGCTTGAGTGTCTGGTTGGCGGAAAGTCTCACCGTTCTCAAAGGAGTATCACCGGTCTTGGTCATTTTAGGGATCTGCGTAGTAGTAACTATCATTTCTGAGTTTGCATCTAACATTGCGAGTATTCAGTTGGCCATTCCCGTAATGATGGCTTTGCAGAAAGATCTGGAACTTCCTGCCTTATTCCTGATGATGCCGGCTACTTTCGCTTCTTCTTTGGGATTTATGCTTCCGGTAGCAACAGCAGCCAATACCATTGTTTTTGGTACAAGACAGATCGATATAAAGGATATGTTCAAAGTGGGAATTGTACTGGATATTTTAGGAATTCTTATCATTACATTCATGTGTTACCTATATTTGCGTTAAATGATCTCAGCAAGGAATATATTCAAGTCATATGGAAATCTCGAAATACTCAAGGGAGTGGATCTGGATATCAAAGAGGGTGAAGTAGTTTCCATTGTGGGATCTTCCGGTGCCGGAAAAACAACTTTACTTACCATTTTAGGAACATTGGACCGACCGGACAAAGGAGAAGTGATGATCGCAGGAGAAAATGTCTTTGCCATGAATGATAAAAAAATGGCAGGATTCAGGAATCAGAACATTGGTTTTGTTTTTCAATTCCATCAATTACTTCCTGAATTCACTGCATTGGAGAATGTGATCATTCCGGCATTGATCGGTAAAAAGAACAAGAAAGAAGCCGAAGCTAAAGCCATCGAATTACTGGAGCTCTTTAATTTAAAGGACAGAATGGATCATAAACCCTCTGAGTTGAGTGGGGGAGAACAACAGCGTGTGGCAGTTGCCAGAGCCCTGATCAATTCACCTAAAGTGATCTTTGCCGATGAACCCAGTGGAAATCTGGACTCAGCGAATGCCAAGGAATTACATCAATTATTTTTTGATCTGCGTGATAAATTCAAACAAACTTTTGTGATCGTTACGCACAATAACGAATTGGCACAAATGGCCGATCGTACCTTGGTGATGAAGGACGGACGCATTGTTCTCTAAAGCAGATCCAATTATCTTAAGGCAAACACCATTGAATTTAAATTAGCCTTCTTGTCTATGTATACAATGGCTTCCTGTTGGGCTTCCGCTTTTTTCTTATCCTGATATTTCTTGTAGAAGAAGATCCCGGTTCCGATCACGATCGCAATACTCAAGCAAAGGAAAAATATCTTCCAGGCTGAGTATGGTCTTTCTCCCTGTACTTCTCCTGTTCTTGCATTTACTGTAAAGCGATAGACCTTGC
>DAORJH010000100.1:0-7807 GCA_035438925.1 Bacteroidia bacterium
CCACATCGATCTTATGCATTTCCTTGTTCTGGTCCTGCATGTAATGATTTTCTGTTTTCTGAAGTAAAGCACGAACACCTTGTTCACTTAAGAATTTGATAAGTGCTGAGTTCTTTGGTAATCCCCGGTAAGCACGAAGCAATGGGATCCCGGCCTCTTTCTCTTTTCCTTCAGCCACTAATTTTTTGGCCTCCGTTATACAGGTTTGAATGTATTGTCGCTGAACGTTGACGATCTTTTCAACTCTCGGTTTGTATTCGTTGAATTCGTGTTTATCTCCCTGTGGTGTTGGACCACTGATGATGAGAGGAGTTCTGGCATCATCGATCAAAACGGAGTCAACCTCATCCACAATGGCAAAGTTGTGTTTACGTTGTACCAGGTCCTCTATACTGCGGGCCATGTTGTCACGCAAATAATCAAATCCAAATTCATTATTAGTGCCGTAGGTTATATCGCAGTTGTAGGCTTCTCTTCTTTCGTCTGTATTGGGTTCATGTTTATCGATGCAGTCAACCGTCAATCCATGAAAATAGAAGAGGGGAGCGTTCCATTCACTGTCACGCTTGGCAAGGTAATTGTTCACTGTAACAACATGTACTCCTCTTCCGCTCAAGGCGTTCAGGAATACCGGCAGAGTAGAAACCAGGGTCTTTCCTTCACCAGTTGCCATTTCGGAGATCTTTCCTTCATGAAGCACAATACCACCGATGAGCTGAACATTGTAGTGAACCATGTTCCATGTGATCTCATTTCCGGCTGCCAACCATGAATTCTTATAGATGGCTTTATCTCCGTTGATCTCGATGTTCTTATGTTTCGCTGCCAGTTTTTTATCCAATTCGGTAGCAGTCACTTCCAGCGTTGTGTTTTTTGTGAAACGACTTGCTGTTTCTTTTAAAATGGCGAAGGCTTCGGGTAAAGCATCCGTTAAAGCCACTTCCAGTTTTTTTGTGATCTCTTTTTCTATTTCATCGATCTGCTTGTAGAGTTCTTCTTTCGCATTCACATCCGTTCCATCATCCGCATCAATTTTTGTCTTCACTGCCTGGATCTTATCTTTTTCCTCTTTTATAGCTTCCTGTAGTTTTGCCTTGATGGAGTTAGTGCGCTGACGCAGATCATTATTTGAAATAGTAGCAAGTGAGTTGTAAATGGAGTTGATCTCTTCAACCTTTCCTTCCAGATTCTTTACATCTTTCTCACTTTTGGTACCCAGTAATTTCTTTAGAAAATCGAACATAAATCGTATTAAAATATAAGCCAGTAAAGGTAACAATATTTGCAGACCGACAATTGGTAAAATGGGTTAAAAAGCCGCTTTTTACATGTTTCTATCAACCTTTGATTAGTGTTTTGAAATAAGTATATTTGATTTGATAAAATCTGAATGAAAAAACACTTTTTTTTGGTTCTTTTTGCCGGTTCGGCCCTCTTTCAAATGGCACAAGACCTGCCTAAAGGTTTTGCTCCCGGTGAGAGGGAACAAATGAATTCTTATCTGGAGAAATTTTCCGGAAACACGGCTTTCAGGCCATTGATCAACACGCCCCCACCCTTTACAAAACTCAGGAATGCAGCTGAATGGGAAGAAATTCAAACATTGACAATTACCTGGACGAGTTATACACCCATTCATCGTCAGATCATTCTTGCAGCTCAGAATGACACTAAAATAACCATAGTTTGTTCTGATTCCAATGCAGTGAAAACGAATTTGAATTCGAATTCTGTTCCCCTTACAAATCTGCGCTTTGTGATCGCTCCCTTCAATTCGGTTTGGATAAGGGATTATTTTGGAAATTCTGTTTATGGTAAACATGTTGATTCTCTGATCTTAGTTGACTGGATCTACAATCGCCCTCGTCCACTGGATGATGCTGTGCCTACCGCGATCGCCAATAACCTCAATATTCCTATTTATGAAACAACATCTAGTCCGAATTGGAATCTTATACACACCGGAGGAAATTACATGAGTGACGGACTGGGAACTGCTTTTTCTTCTACACTAACTGATTCGGAGAATCCGACGAAAACGGCAGCGATGATCGACACCATCATGAAGAAATTCATGGGTATCAACCGATATATCCGTATGCCAACACTTCCCTATGACGGAATTCATCACATTGATATGCACATGAAGTTGATCGATGAAGAAACACTTTTGGTAGGACAGTATCCTCCGGGAATTGCGGATGGTCCACAGATCGAAGCGAATCTGGCCTGGATCCTCGCGAATTACAACTCCGTTTTTGGAACTCCTTACAAAGTGGTGAGAATTCCTATGCCGAAGGACAGGAACAATCTTTGGCCAAATCAAAATGGTGGTTGGTATTGTACATTTACCAATGGGGTTTTTGTGAACAGATCGTACATTTTCCCCACTTATTATCAGCAATATGATACAACGGCGTTCAGAATATTAAAACAGAATTTGCCGGGCTATAAAATAACCGGAATTGATTGTGATGAACCTGGTTCACCTATCATTTCTGCCAGTGGAGCCATCCATTGTATTACGCATGCGGTGCACGTGAAAGATCCTTTGTTGATCACGCATCAGCGTTTGAATACCAAATGCAGTAGCGATCCATCGTATACGGTAAGTGCCAAGGTCGTTCATAAAAGTGGAATTAGTTCGGCTACTGTTTATTGGACCAATGATACATTGAACGGATTCACCCCCTTGAACATGACATTGGCCAACATTGCTACGAATGAATATACGGCCGCTATTCCGACCCAAACGGCCGGAACAAAAGTATATTATTACATCTCTGCTTCAGCTGTTTCTGGAAAAGTGATGACAAGACCGATCACTGCGCCGTTGGGCAGATGGAATTTTGATGTGCAGAATTGTATAGTGGGAGTTAAAGAAAACAGCACTGTGAAAATGAATTCTGTCTATCCAAATCCCGCCGGTTCTATCACGTGTATTCCCTTATTCAGCGAAGGAAGTTCATTCGTAAAAGTAACTTTGTATAATACACTGGGACAGGAAATAGCTCGTTTATATGAAGGAGAAATTCAAGGAGAGAAGAATGTATTCTTGCATGCTGAGAATTATCCGAAGGGAGTTTATTTTATTCATCTCAACTCTGATAAAGGAAGTCAGATCCAAAAATTGATAATAAAATAAGACTTTTTAAACAGAAATTATTTTGATTAAATTTGCCAGATGAAAATGATGAAGTCGCCGGAAATAATGGAAGAGGAAGTAATTGAGGTCATTCTGAAAGAAGAGGCAGTGAAAGCGCTTGTTCTTTACAATGACGATGTAAATACTTTTGAGTGGGTCATTGAATGTTTGATCAAGGTCTGCGAACATGATGCCTTGCAAGCAGAGCAATGCGCTTATATCGTGCATCATAGTGGAAAATGTGTAGTGAAGAATGGTACTTTCAAGAGATTAAAACCTCTATGTGAGAGTTTGTTGGAAAAAGGCCTGAGCGCTAAAATCGAAAAATGAAAATGAAGAAGTTTGTAATTGTTCTGCTTTCAGCGGGACTTGTTTTGTTTGCATGTCATAAGAACGCCGTTACAGGAAAAAGGGCAATGACTTTGATTCCTGAAGGAGAAATGATCGCAATGAGTGCCGGAGAATATCAGAAATTTCTGGCCGAACACCCTCCATTGCCTGCAACGGATTCCAGAACACAATTGGTAAAAAACTGTGGGCTGAAAATACAAAAGGCAGTTGAGAAGTACCACGCTGACAAAGGTGCTTCAAAAGATCTTGCCGGATTTAACTGGGAATTCAATGTAGTTGATGAACCGACTGTGAATGCTTGGTGTATGCCGGGTGGAAAAGTGGTTGTGTACACCGGACTTTTACCTGTAACTCAAGATGAAAAAAGTCTGGCTGTTGTTATGGGACATGAAATTGCGCATGCGATCGCACGACATGGAAATCAACGAATGTCACAAGGATTATTAGTGCAGTTTGGTGGCGCAGCGCTATCTGTTGCCATGTCACAAAAACCTCAGGTTGCACAACAATTATTCTTACAGGCTTACGGTCTTTCAACCGGATTGGGCGTTTTAAGTTACAGTCGTAAACACGAAACGGAAGCGGATAAGATGGGAATCATTTTTGCTGCAATGGGAGGTTATGATCCTGAGGCTGCAATTGCATTCTGGGAAAGAATGGCGGCAAGTGGTGGGCAAAAACCACCTGAACTATTAAGTACGCATCCAAGCGATGAAAGAAGGATCAATGATCTGAAAGCATTCATGCCTGAAGCGAAGAAGTATTATAAAGCTCAATAATTTCTGTTATTCCTTAATCAACTTCCCCTTACCGGATCCGTCACTAAAGTCATTGACGATTGAGGGGAAACCACTGTAGCGAACATTTCCGGCTTTCCAGATCTTTACATCCAGTGTTCCACTTGTTGGTGCTGTTAAATGTACATCGCCTACCGTGATCGATTCCACAAAAGCGTAAGTATTAATTTTTGTTTCCTTCGCGAAAGTAGAGTTGGTGCCAAAGGCATACACTGTTAATGTATCGCAAGTTCCTCTGATATAGATATCCCCGTTTCCGTGTGAGCCTGTTTTTATTCTCCTGAAAGTACCGTTCACATGCATGTCCCCCGAATTTTCGGCGTAAACATAGATCATGTCTTGTATAAAATCGGATTCAAATGTTACAGTGCCGACGCCCATGCTTTCAACTTTATCAATTTTTGGGACAGTTACTGTAACAGCGACATGTTTTTTGTATCCTCTCACAAAATTACATTTGTTGTTATTTTTGATCCTTAATTTTCCATCGAGATTCTTCACTTCAATATTCTGAATGATATTCTTGCCGGCAAATACCTCCACTTTATATTCTTTGCCTTGTAGCAATTTAAGATCGATCTTGTCATAAACGGAAACCTCATTGAAAACTCCCAATGCACGCACCTCCGTGATCTCAGTTCCATTTGATTTGAAGCAATCCAACGCATTCTCTTTCTTACAGGAAAAAGCCAGTAGTAGAAAAATATATGCCAGTAGTTTCTTCATCCTTTTTTCTTCAAGTAAAAGCGATAACCAATTCCATATTCGAAATCGTAAGCTACTGCAAAATGAGTTCTTAGTCCAACGGAACACACCAGGCCACTGCTGGTATAATATTTCACTCCGATCCTGCTTACGATCATTCCATCCGGAACTGTTTTTTGAATGACATAATAACCAACTTCTATTGGTAAACTGATACGTCCGATATTATAGGAGTAACAAACTTTGGCGGAGATCCTGACATTGTCCAATCCTTCCGCGCTTTTATTGAATTCCTTTTTATAGTCCATGAGATAATTCTGATCAACAAAAACATCTGTTCCAAATCCGAATTTATGTGTATTTCGTTTATTATAATGATACTCTGCTGAGAGCAATCCACAATACAAGTGCGTTTCATCTACTTCTCTTTGATTGTAACCAAAGGCGGTGGTGACCAATATTTCATTACGGGCCATGGCTCTGCACATTGAGTCCACTCGATCTTGTGAAAAGGATCTTTTCGAAGGAATATTGTAATTTAATCCTGCATGAAGTGAGACGACATTCAGTCCTAAATTAGGGATAGCTGCTCGTGCATTGCTGGCATGTGAGAAGGAAAAGCCGGGTTCAAAGCGCAAGTGTTCATTTATTTTTAAATGCCACAGCCACCGGAATTGAACAAAAGAATTAATGTGACTTCCAATTGCAATATTCTTTGGATTGGTTTTTACATCAAAACACTTGTTTAGGTAGGCGATTCCCCAGCACAATCTCATGATGACTCTCGATCTTTTGTTTTCAGAATTCAATGGGATCTCGGCATATGGGGCAAGACAGAAGGCATAGCCCAATTGTGCAGGATTTTTGAAATCGATGAATGATGCATTGATGCCTAACTCAGGCAAATTGTTCTCGCAATGCCATAGTTTATGTCCCGCTGCCGGTTTACCAATGTTGATCTCTGCAATGTACGGATAGCCCTTTACGAGTCTTCCTAAAGTATTTCGGTGCTCAAGAATAAAGCCGTAATTGAATGCAGGTTTGATCACCCAGTCCGGATTTCCGGTAAGTCCGTTCTGCGCTTTACTTTGGTTTAATTGCACAAGGAAAATAAGTAAGATGAGTGCGTATTTTCCGGACATTTTCATAATGAAAACGCTAAAATAATTAAAATAAGTTAACAATTTTCCACATAAAAAATATAAGCTCATTAAATTGTTAAATTTGTGAGAATATGGATGAGAGAGCAAGTGCCTTTTTACGGCTTCTGAAAATAATGGATGAATTGCGTGAACAGTGTCCCTGGGATAAAAAGCAAACAATTGATAGTATTCGCCACCTTACAATAGAAGAGACCTATGAATTAAGTGATGCGATTCTTAAGAAGGATCCGCTAGAGATCAAGAAAGAATTAGGGGATATTCTGCTTCATATTGTCTTTTATGCCAGAATAGCAAGTGAAACAAATCAATTTGCTATTAAAGATGTCATCGATTCACTTTGCGAAAAACTGATCTATCGCCATCCCCACATTTACGGAGATGTGAAAGCAGAAACGGAAGAGCAAGTGAAACAAAATTGGGAACAACTCAAGCAAAAGGAGAAAGATGGTAATAAAACGGTACTCAGTGGCGTGCCAAACAGTATGCCTGCTCTTTTAAAAGCATATCGTATTCAGGAAAAGGCAAGAGCCGTTGGGTTTGACTGGGACGATCCTGCTCAGGTTTACGAGAAAGTGAAAGAAGAACTGAACGAATTTGAAGCAGAAAGAAAAGAAGGTAATCAAACGAAAGCGGAGAAAGAGTTCGGGGATGTCCTTTTTTCTCTGATCAATTATGCTCGCTTCATGAATATCAATCCGGAAGATGCTTTGGAGCAAACCAATAAAAAGTTCATCCACCGTTTTAATTACATGGAGCAAAAGGTAAAGGAATCGGGAAAACAGATCTCTGACTGTAAGCTTGAAGAGCTGGATGTTTACTGGAATCAGGCAAAAAAATTATAGATTGAAAGTTCTTATAAGAAATAATATTTCCATACTGCTGATCTACCTGGTATTTCTTTTAACAGCTGCGTTCTTTCTGTTGAATTATGGAAAGATACAGATTCACTTGTATTTGAATCAGGCTGTGGGCAATGATCTGGTCAACAAGTTCTTTTACTATATCACTTTCCTTGGTGATGGTTTAATAGCAGTGATCCTCATTCTTTTTATTCTTTTTTATAATGTTCGCCTCGGGATTTGTACCCTGTTGTCTTTTCTTGTTGCAGCAATGACAACGAATCTCATCAAGTATGGTTTATATGATGAGGTTGTTCGTCCCTGGTTCGTATTCAAGTGGATCGTCCACTCACAACTGAACGTTGTGGAAGTGGATGATCTTCATATTCACAATAGTTTTCCGAGTGGACATGCCACGCAGGCATTCGCTATTTTTCTTTGTCTTGCTTTCTACGCAAAGAGTAATGTGAACAAACTTCTTTTCATGGCTTTGGCACTTTTAACTGCTTTCAGTCGCGTTTACTTGTCGCAACATTGGCTGGTGGATATTACGATAGGTAGTATGATCGGAAGTATTGTTGCCTTTCTTTTTTATTGGTTTCTTATCAGTAAAAACAAATTTCCATCTCTCAATGTACCATTACTAAAAATCAGAAAGAGCTGAACCGTCTGCTTAAAAATAATGCATTGGTCGTTCTGTTGATCTCTCTGGTCACCGGCCTTGTGTTCATTCCACTTCTTGGAAATTGTCCTCTTTTTGACTGGGATGAGATCAATTTCGCAGAATGCGCGCGTGAGATGTTGATC
>DAORJH010000101.1:0-7725 GCA_035438925.1 Bacteroidia bacterium
ACAATACATCCATTTTTTGTGCTCTGGAAATACGAGGGATCGCATCCATTGCAACAGCATTCACTTTTTTATCTGCTAATTTTTGTAACAAAGGTTGATTTTGAGCCGGCCACAGGTAACTAAGCGTAACCAAACCTTCTCTCATCATATCAACCTCCTCCATCGAAGGTTCTTTCACCTTCAGAACGATATCCATTTTGCCGTAGATATCTGCAGCAGTAGGTACGATCTTAGCGCCTGCTTCTTCAAATTCTTTATCGGAAAAATTGGCTCTTGCGCCAGCGTTTTGCTGAATATAAACTTCAAACCCTTGCTTTTGCAGGCGTTTTACCGTTTTGGGAGTTGCAGCAACTCTTAATTCATTAGGAAAAATTTCCGATGGTATTCCGACTTTCATCTTATTCTGATTTTAGGATAACAAATAACGAAAAAGGATTGTAGAAATACAAATGAAATATTGAGAAAAAAAGCGTATCGAAAGGGGTTTCGTACAGTGATTTTGTGTTATTCAGCGAAATTCAGTTGATTGCCCCTTACTTCAAAAGATCAGGTCTTCTTTTTTTTGTTCGCTCCACACTTTGTTCATGGCGCCATTTATCTATATTGGCTGTATGGCCGCTCATTAATATTTCCGGAACTTTTAGTCCGTTATATTCAGCCGGACGTGAATAGACCGGAGGTGCCAGTAAATTATCCTGAAAGGAATCGCTTAAGGCAGAAGTTTCATCATTCAAAACACCAGGTAAAAGCCGAATAACAGCATCACTCAAAACAGCGGCCGGCAATTCTCCTCCGCTTAAAACATAATCACCGATACTGATCTCACGGGTGATCAGGTGTTCGCGCACACGCTCATCCACACCCTTGTAATGACCACAAAGAAGAATGATGTTTTTCGATAAAGAGAGTTGATTGCAAATTTTCTGATTCAGTAATTCCCCATCAGGGCTCATATAGATCACCTCATCATAATCACGTTCAGATTTAAGTTGCTTGATGCATTTGTCAATCGGTTCTATCATCAAAACCATCCCTGCTCCACCTCCAAAAGCATAATCATCAATTTGCTTTTGTTTGTTTTCCACGGCATAATCACGAAGGTTGATCACATTCACCTCTGCTAATTTTGCAGCGATGGCGCGTTTGAGAATAGAGTGTTGGAAATAACTTCCCAAAAGATCAGGAACTGCACTTATGATGTCGATTCTCACACCACAAATTTAAGATAATAAATAGAAAAACGGGTCAAGGGGACAATTGAGTCCGTTCAATAAAAATAATGTTAATCCAATTTTTTCACTTAAAAGGGGTGATTAAATAACGCGAACAGACTTCTAACTTTACCTTGTGAGTCGAACAAAATTCATATTACTTCTGTTTTTTTTCTCTTCACTTCTATTCTCTAAGAATAGAAATTTGACGGCAGTACGTACTAACGTCACCCCAAAGATCGATGGTATACTTGACGACAGTTGCTGGGCGAAGGCAGAAGTAACCGGTGACTTTATACAGCGTGACCTGTATCCCGGACTTCCCTCACAGCAAAGAACAGAAGTAAGGATTCTGTATGATGATGATGCAATTTATCTAAGCGCTCAATGTTATGATTCCGCTCCCGATAGTATTCTAAAAGAATTAAGTACAAGAGACAACGAAGCCAATGCAGAATTATTTGGAATATTTCTCGATACATACAATGACGACATCAACGCATATGGATTTTTTGTCACCTCAGCCGGAACACAAATAGACGCACGTTACAGTGAAAACAATCAGGATTTCAATTGGAATGCGGTTTGGCTCAGTTCAGTTACCGTTAACAAAGAAGGTTGGGCCATAGAAATGAAGATACCCTTCTCTTCTCTTCGTTTTTCGGCAAAAGACGAACAAAGCTGGGGCATTAATCTGATTAGAAAGATAAGACGAGCAAGAGAGAATGCTTTCTGGAATCCGGTAGATCCTAAGATCAATGCATTAGTGAGACAATGTGGAGATCTGACTGGGTTGAAAAACATCAAACCTCCTCTTCGCTTATCCTTTACACCTTACATTGCCGGTATAGCCAATCACTATCCATACAATGATAAAGAAGTAAAAGACCTCACGTACAATGTAAGCGGGGGAATGGATGTGAAGTATGGATTAAGCGATGCTTTTACGCTTGATATGACCTTGGTTCCGGATTTTTCACAAGTGCAAAGTGACAATCAGGTTTTAAATCTCACACAATTTGAAGTTCAGTTTCAGGAAAGGAGGCCGTTTTTTACAGAGGGTACAGAACTCTTTAATAAAGGCGGCCTGTTTTATTCGCGAAGAGTTGGAGGCGCTCCCTTTGATGCGGCCAACGCAAAAAGAGAATTGAGGGCAGGAGAAAAAATAATTAAAAATCCATCTCAGACACAATTACTCAACGCGACAAAATTATCAGGAAGAACCGCCGGCAAACTGGGAATAGGATTGTTTAACGGCTTATCGAATAATTCTTACGCAACGCTACAGGATAGTGCCGGAAATACCCGAAATGTACTTACCTCTCCACTCACCAACTACAATATTCTTGTTTTGGATCAATTTCTCAAGAACAATTCGTTCATCACTCTCATTAATACCAATGTTACCCGCGAAGGACATTATCGGGACGCGAATGTAAGTGGAGCGGGATTTCGATTCAATAACAAAACGAACAATTATACTGTAGGAGGCAAAGCAGTGATGAGTAATATTTTTTATGCTGACAGTGCATTGCCTTTTACCGGATATCAGACCAATTTTGATATTGGAAAGAACGGAGGAAATTTCAGATGGAGTTTGTATCATTCCATTAATTCAGATCGTTATGATCCGAATGATCTGGGTATTCTAACCATGAGAAATAACACGGAGGCAGGGCTGAATCTGAATTACAATATTTATCGGCCATTCTGGAAAGTGAACAACCTATTCAATGGTTTGCGAATTGTCTATCAACGCATGTATGATCCGAATGCATTCTGGAATTTTGGATTGTATGGAAATCACAATACAACACTCACCAAGCAGTTTTTCACTTTTGGTCTGAATTATGGTATCGAACCGATCATTACCTATGATTATTATGAAGCGAGGATCCACGGCAGATATTACACCTATCCAATCAATTATCGCGCTGGAGGATTTCTCTCAAGCGATTACAGAAAACCGTTTGCCATTGATGTGGAAGGGAATTACAAATACTTTCTGGAGAATGACCGAAATGGCTATTACATTGAAGTTTCACCGAGATACAGAGTAAACAACAAACTCTCCTTTATTTATGAAATCTCGAATGACATACAATACGACAACATTGGTTTTGTGAATTATAATCCAATGAATGATACCATTACTTTTGGAAGAAGAAATTTACAAACGGTAAGCAACATCATTTCCGGTGCCTATAAATTCAACAACAAAATGTCGCTCACTTTTCGTATGCGCCATTACTGGTCAACTGCAAAATACCTGCAATACTATACATTGCAAACCAATGGTCGTTTAAGTCCTTCCGATTACGGAACCGATCATGATGTGAATTTCAATGCTTTTAACGTAGACGTTGTTTACTTCTGGCAATTTGCTCCCGGCAGCGAGTTGAATGTCGTTTGGAAAAGTGCTTTATTAAGCAGAGCGAGCGATATTGACTTTGATTATTATAGCAATTTCAGAGGCTCTCTGAATTCTCCGCAAAACAATATGGTTTCGGTAAAGTTGCTGTTTTATATAGATTATGCCACAATGAAGGGGAAATTCAGAAAAAAGAAAGCATAATGAAAATTTACTTAAAGTATATACGCTTCATCATATTCGATCTGATGCTCGTTCAGTAAGTCGAGGTACTCTTCTTTAAAAGAAACTGAGCGATGATGTACCTCCTGATTTTTCACGTATTCAATCAATCTGTCCTTTTCTTTCGTTGAATAAGTAAAAGCTCCATATCCATTTTGCCATCCGCCAAAATTCAAAAATATTTTTTCTTTTTTAATGTATTCTGTGGTGGCAAGTTTTATATCCTTGATCAGATTCGATAATGCAATTGAAGGATGCACATGCAAAACAATGTGGATGTGATCTTCAACTCCACCTATTCTATACAAATGACATTTCTTGTTAGAAAGGATGCCTGAAATGTATTTATACATTTCAGGTCGTGAATTGGCCGATAAGGTTCTTTCTCTGTTTTTTGTTGAAAAGACAACCTGATAAATGATTTGGGTGTAGGTACTCATAAAATGATTTGTTATACAAATATAAATTGAGCTCTTCTGTTTGATTGCTACAATTTGTAGAATTGATAATAAATCATTCAAGCCCTTCAGGCTTGTTTTCGTTCAATATTTTAGGCAATTTATATTGAAGCCCTTCGGACTTCTTGAGGTGTTTTCTGCTTGAGCTGATCCTATTGAATCACATAAAAATATTCCTAATATAAACATAAAGTCATGAATGATCCCGAAGGGATCCAATATGAATAATACAAAACTTAAAGGCAAGAAACAACCACGAAGTGGTTGAATAATTCCCAAATGTATATCTACTCAGATTCTAAAAGTGAAGATAATCCCTACAACAGATCATTCGCAAGATTCGCGAGCTCACTTCTCTCTCCTTTTTCAAGGGTGATGTGAGCATACAAAGGCTGACCTTTAACTTTCTCGATCAAATAGCTTAATCCGTTAGATTGCGCATCCAGATAAGGAGTATCGATCTGATGTATATCACCGGTAAAAACGATCTTAGTATTCTCTCCCGCTCTTGTTATGATGGTCTTTACTTCATGTGGCGTGAGATTCTGCGCCTCATCTACAATGAAAAATACATTGCTCAAACTTCTTCCACGTATATAAGCAAGCGGACAAACCACCAGTTTTTGTGACTCCACCATCTCATTCAACTGCTTGTGCTCTTTATCTTTTTCACTGAATTGGCTGCGGATATACTTTAAATTATCCCATAGGGGCTCCATATAGGGATTTAGTTTGCTATTGACATCACCGGGCAAGTAACCAATATCTTTGTTACTTAATGGAACAATGGGTCTTGCCAGATAGATCTGATGATAATTTCTTCTCAATTCCAATGCGCCTGCAAGTGACAACAAAGTTTTACCTGTTCCTGCTACACCTTGTATACTTACCAGTTTAATATCCGGGTTCATGATTGCATCCAAAGCAAAAGATTGTTCTGCATTCTTTGGAATCACTCCGAATGCTGCTGTCTTTATTACTCGTTGCATTGTTTCATCCTCACGGTTATATCTGGCTAAAACACTTTGAGAACCATTTTTAAGAATGAAATACTGATTGGGGTGACATTTCGATTTTTTAAGTACGGCATTCGCCTTACAACTGCCCTGATTGTAAATGGCTGCGATCGTCGCAGCCTCAACCTTGTGGATCTCTGCAAATCCGGAATACAACTCGTCAACCGTTTTAATCTTCCCGGTCTCATAATCTTCGGCATGCAGACTTAAACTCTTAGCTTTTATCCTTAGGTTAATGTCTTTTGTTACCAGAATTACTTTTCTTCCAGGGTTTGATTCTGCCACAAATAAGGCTGTATTCAAAATGCGATGATCCGCTTTTCTGTCATCAAAGATCTTCTCTGCGTTGATCTTACTGGAAGAATGCATTTCAATTTTGAATTTCCCTCGGGTTGGACCATTAATTGACGTCCAGTCCTGAAGTGAGTTCTTCCCGCTTAAATTATCTACATATCGAGTAAATTCCCTCGCGGCGAAATTCTTGGTATCATTTCCCTTTTTAAAATTATCGAGCTCTTCAAGCACGGTAATAGGTATGACCACATCATGTTCAGCAAAATTTTTAATTGCCGTGTGGTCGTAGATGATGACAGAGGTATCTAAAACGAAGATCTTTCGGTTTTCGGTACTTGCCTTTTTAGTTTTCAAAGCCATGGGAAATAAATTAAATAACTTGTATCAAAGCTATCAATAGACCTTGGCCTTTTAGGTGAAGTCTCAAATTGATTTTAACAAAAGCGTGTTTATTAGGCTAAATAGCTGAATCTCAGAAATTAGATGAACGGTTTGTTTTGAGTATAAATTTTATCTACTTTAGGTATTCTTAAAACAAAGACATGAAAAAACTCTATTTATCACTTGCACTTACCCTCGCATTTTTTGGATTGAATGCGCAATGCATGCTTTACCCTGTCAGTTTAAATCAAAGGGTTTCAAATAGCTCACTAATCGTTGAAGGGGAAGTGATGTCGAAGCAATCTTACTGGAATGCTGAACATAACAATATCTTTACTTCTAACCTAGTTCGAATCACTCAAACATTAAAAGGTTCGGTTAACAGCAGTTTTCTTGAGGTAATCACCAAAGGGGGACAAGTTGGCAATGACTTATTAGTAGTTGAACCATCCTTACAATTGAATCTGAATGAAAAAGGGATCTTTCTATTGAATAATTTCGAGATCATCTCTCAGTTTGGATATGCAATGTATGAAACCTACAGTGACCAACAGGGGTTCATTAAGTTCAATGAAGATGGAACTGCTAAAGATCCATTCACTACCTACAGTTCAAGTAATGTTGACTTGCGTAATGCACTTACTTCAGAACTGAACAAGTACATTCCTGTTTTCAATGCTCCATCCGGTGGGACAAAGAATGTTTCCTCAATGACAGCTTTTATGCCTATTACCGGATTTTCTCCGGCATCCATCACGGCAGGAACTGCCAGTCAGTTAACTATTACCGGTTCCGGATTCGGGATGACTCAAGGTGCTTCTGTAGTTCGTTTTGCAAATGCAGATCAGGGAGGATGGCCGAATTTCATTACTCCACATGTCAGTCAATATGTTTCCTGGAGTGATACTCAGATCAGAGTTCAAGTACCGACCAGAACCGGTGGGAGTGGAACAGCTGGTACTGGAAGTATTCAGGTAATTGTTGGTGGAAGTACTTTATCTACAGTATCCACTTTAACTATTACTCACGGACAACTGAACGTTCTCTACACGAATACGGTGAATCCACAACAGATCTTTAATACAAGACATCATGGAACAAATGGTGCCGGTGGAATGTCGTGGAGAATGAACACAGCTTTTGATGGAAGTGTAGCTCCGAAAGCCGACTTTCAGACAGCAATCGGGAAATGGCGTTGTGCAACTTTCATTAATTGGCAGATAGGACCAACTGTTGCTACTACTACTGTAGCCGGAGATGGTATCAACGTGGTAGGATTTGATAATGTTGTGTTGCCCACTTTAGGTGCTGGAATTTTAGGTGTATGTACTTCCTGGTATCAAGCATGTATCTCAGGATCAAACATTGCCTGGTATTTGGCTGAACACGATATTGTTTTTGATAATGCGCCTCCAGGAGGTGGATGGTCTTACGGTGGAGTTGTTCCCGGTGGTACTCAATACGATTTTGAATCCGTTGTTTTACATGAATTAGGTCATGGTCATCAGCTTTCTCACGTTGTGAATACAAGTGAGGTCATGCATTACGCATTGAACGCTGGAGCTACTCCTACTCTTTTATCAGGAAATACAGTGGCAGGAGGAAACGCAGTCATGACTCGAAACTTATCGGGTGCGGTCTGTGGTCAGAATATTATGGTTGCGTTGAATGGAGGTAACTGCGCACTTGCAGCACCAACCGCTTCTTTTAATCTTGCAGGTCCGGTTTGTGTAGGACAAGCGATCACGCTAACAGATAATTCAACGAATGTT
>DAORJH010000102.1:0-7706 GCA_035438925.1 Bacteroidia bacterium
GAAAGAGCGACCGCCATTAAAGCCGCAAAAAAATTAGGTTTAGGAATTGCCGGTGTGGATCTACTGCAATCAAGCAGAGGTCCTTTGGTAATGGAAGTGAATTCTTCTCCCGGACTTGAAGGAATTGAAGGGGCTACCAAAGTGGATATTGCTGGAAAGATCATCGAATATGTAGAAAGAAATGAGTTCAACAAACCGGGAGAATAAGCGTGAGTATTACAATTAATAATCAAATCATAAAGCCGGCCGAACGCAAAACGGTTGTGCTCAACTCCTACGAGTTACATACAAAAACAAATATTCAAATTCCTGTGCACGTCATTCGCTCAGACAAAGAGGGTCCCACGATGTTACTGAGTGCAGGGATGCATGGTGAAGAAACAAACGGTATTGAAATTGTACGAAAAATTCTTATTCGCGAAGAAGTTTCGAATTTGAAATGTGGAACGCTTATTATTTTGCCGGTCATTAATATTGTTTCTTTTCTTTATGGCAGCAGGGACCTGCCGGATGGTAAAGATCTGAATCGCTGTTTTCCCGGTAGTAAAAAAGGCTCTTTAGGAAGCAGAATTGCTTACGATATCACAAAACATATTTTACCTGTCATTGATTTTGGAGTTGACTTTCATACAGGTGGTGCAAAGATCAATAACTATCCTCAGTTAAGGTGTGTATTCGAATTCAGAGATAACTTGAAATTAGCAGAGGCGTTTTCTCCTCCCATCATCATTGACAGTAATTACAGAGAGGGAGCACTAAGACATGAGGCTGGAAAAATGGGTAAACCAATTTTAGTATATGAAGGAGGAGAAAGCATGCGTTTTGATTATCATGCCATCAATGAAGGAATCAATGGTTGTTTACGTCTGATGAAATCATTCGACATGATAGAAGCAGAGCTGCCTGATAACCCTTCGGTAAAGATCGGAAAAGACACCTGGGTGAGAGCCAATGACAGTGGCTTGTTTCATATGAATGTCAGTAATGGTGCCTTTGTCATGAAAGGAGATCTGCTTGGATTCATCTGCAATCCGTTTGGGGATATTGAAAACAAGATCATTAGTCCGGTGGATGGATATATTGTAGGGGTGAATAACCAACCTGTGGTAAATGAAGGAGATGCACTGATCCACATTGGAATTGAAACAGATTGATTAACTTTGAAGTGTAAATGAAGAATTCGGCTGACATAGGAGATTACATGATCGTACTTTTTATTGGTGTGATCTTTATTGCCGGCGGAATTGTCGTGTATAAATTCATGCGGGCCGGAAAGAAAAAATGAATTCGAATCTATTCATATTGTTTTTGAATTTAGGCGGGGGTGAGATCATTCTGATCGTATTTGTGATCCTTCTCTTATTCGGAGGAAAAGGAATTCCCGGCATAGCCAAAACCCTGGGTAAAGGTATCCGTGAATTTAAAGATGCAACAGATGGCATTCAAAGAGAGATTCAACAAGGAGCAAGCAACATCACTTCACAGGTAAACGAGCAGATTCAGGAAGTCAAAAAAGAAGTTGAGAAAGAATAGATCGTTTCTATTCTCCCGTTATTTTTCATTTTAATTCATGAACAGCATGCGATTCAAATACACGTTTTTGTTTCTCTTTCTTGCTATACTTTCACATGCGCAAAATCAAATAACCGTTCGTAAACCAAAAGGTGGCGTTGTTTTCTATCAGATCGGCGAACGAAGGAGTTTGATCAACAATCAAAAAGGAAATTCGTTTGTGTTAATTGTGAATGAATCCTCCAAGCCGGAAATTGTTATTCAGGTGGAAAATGCACAACTTGTAAAAACAGAAAAAGATAGTATTGTAAAGCTGATTCGTGTGGTAGGAATGAATTACGAAAATATTTTTGAAAGAAAAGACGGGAAAAGCAAGATCCCTTCCTATGAATTTAAAACCCTGGTGAATGGTACTTCAACTGCCCCAAGGGAAATGATCATCGTTAAAATTTATAATAAGGTAAAGGACGAGTTGTTGATCACGAATGTATTCTATTATCAGGAATAATTTACGCCCATATTCCTTCTCAATTGAGATTGAATGCTTGTTCTATTTTTCATTATATTCGTAATCCATGAATTCCTTTTTTGTTGATCCGGATATTTCGATTGCCAAAACAATTGACAAACGAATCTATGAAGATGCAGAGACCTTTGAACTTTGTAAAGAAAAACTCTTTGTTCCATCCTGGCAACTCATTGGTAGCAGTGACCTTGTTGAGGGCAATGAAAATGTTCACCCATTTACCTTGCTTGAAAATTCTTTGAATGAACCTCTTGTGCTGGTTCGGGACAAAGAAGGAAAATTGCATTGTCTGAGTAATGTTTGTACCCACAGAGGTAATTTAATGGCTACGAAAAAATGCAAAGCACAACAGTTGGTGTGTAAATACCATGGACGCCGATTTGAACTAAACGGAAAATTTCTTTCCATGCCTGAATTTAAAGAAGTAAAGAATTTTCCTTCAGAAAGCGATCACCTCAAATCTCTTTCTCTTTACCAATGGGGAAAAATACTTTTCACTTCCTTGCATCCGAATATAAAGGCGGAAGAGATATTCGGAGAAATAAGAAAAAGGTTAGATTGGTTTCCAATGGACAAGCTGGTATTAGACGAAAAACGATCGAAAGATTATACCATTCATGCAAACTGGGCTTTGTATTGTGAAAATTATCTGGAGGGTTTTCATATTCCGTTCGTTCATGCCGGTTTGAATGATGTACTTGATTTTGGCGAATACACTACTGAACTTTTTCGCTGGTCCAATTTACAAATAGGAATTGCCTCTGACGGAGATATCTGCTTTGACCTTCCTGCTTCATCCCCCGATCACGGGAAAAAAATAGCCGGCTATTATTTCTGGGCATTTCCCAATCTGATGCTCAACTTTTATCCCTGGGGCTTGTCAGTCAATATTATGAAGCCGATCAGTGTCAATGAATGTAAGGTCTCCTATTTGATCTATGTGTGTGATGAAAGTAAGTTGAACAGCGGGGCCGGAGGAGATCTTCATACAGTAGAAATGGAGGATGAAGAGATCGTAGAAAATGTTCAGAAGGGGGTAAAATCCCGTTTTTACTCTAATGGAAGGTACTCCGTAACCCGTGAAACAGGAACCCACCATTTTCATTTATTGCTTTCTGAAAAACTCAAATGATCCATTTCAAAAGGATCATTTAGCTCAGCAATTAATTGACAAGACTCAAAGTCGCTTCACCAATTCGCGAACGATCAAACTCATTTTTGGTTCTTGTAAGCGAGCAATGTGTTGTACTTCTTCGTGACTAACGTTCTGCACAATGCCTTCCACTCCCAGATCCGTAACAATGCTGATACCGAAGCATTCCATTCCTGAATGTTTTGCTACGATCACTTCTGGAACTGTACTCATTCCTACAGCATCTGCACCCATTCTCCAGAGATAACGGTATTCTGCAGGTGTTTCAAAACAAGGTCCGGTAAGCCCCGCATAAACGCCTTCACTCACCTTTATGTTATTTTCCTTTGCAATGTCTTTTGCCAGCTGAATATACTCTTTCTTGTAAGCTTCGCTCATGTCAAGAAAACGAGGGCCTAAGGAATCGTTGTTTTTGCCGATCAATGGATTAGAGGGAAACAGATTGATGTGGTCGTTGATGATCATCAATTCTCCCACTTCAAAATTTGGATTCATGCCTCCACTTGCGTTGCTCACAATTAAAATATTTATTCCCAATGCTTTCATCACCCTTACAGGAAAGGTGATCTGATGCATATCGTATCCCTCATAAAAATGAAATCTTCCCTGCATTGCCATCACTTTTTTTCCTCCCAGTTCTCCAAAAATAAGTTTACCACTGTGTCCTTCAACGGTACTAACCGGAAAATTAGGGATCTCGTTATATGGTATGGCGTGTTCTACCGTGATCTCTTTCACAAGACCCCCTAAACCTGTTCCTAAAATAATTCCTACAGTAGGATTGAAATTATTGGTTTTCTCACGAATACTTTTGGTGGTGAATTTTATTTGCTCTAACATATTTTAATATTTCGTTGTTGAATTCTTCTTCTTTGTCTTTGAATGTAACCTCTATTGGAAGAATATAAATATTCATTCTTCCTGCAATATGGCGAATGCTATCGTCCATCAGACGCATCATGTCTTTTTCAGTAGTTACAATGATCTTATTGCCTCCTTCGAAACTATTGTAGTATCGCTCTATATCCTCCAGGTCTTTAGGCGTAAACTCATGGTGATCGTTGAAAGGAAGATGTCTCACTTCGCTTGCATACTCATTGAGGTAATTGACCATGGGTGTTGCATTGGCAATTCCTGCAAAAGAAATGATTCGGAATCTGAAAAGATCATTCAGTGTGTCGATCTTTGTTTCCGGATCACTGAGGGCATACAATTCGCCATACTTAATGTAACTGAAATAAACCCGCTGATGTGCTTTAGGATTTACATCCTTCAATATATTCCTAATTTCTACCGGGGTGGTATTATCCGGTGTTTTTGTGATAACAATGATGTCTGCCCGATTGATCCCTTTTATTGATTCCCTAAGCGTTCCTGCAGGAAGCATCACATCACGAAAGAATAAATTATAATAATCACTTACTACAATATTTAATCCACATTTGATCGAACGATGCTGAAAGACATCATCCAATACTATTACCTTTAAGTTTTCCTGTGCCTGCAACAGTTTTTTAACTCCATTCACCCGAGAAGCATCAACAGCAACTGTAACAGGATGCTTGAATTTATACATCAATGGTTCGTCGCCAATATCTTTTGCCGTGCTGTTTTCATCCGCGATGATAAATCCTTTGGTTTGTCTTTTATACCCTCTGCTGAGAGTCGCACATTTCAATCCATCCCCTTTCAGTAATCTGAGAATATACTCAACCAGTGGCGTTTTTCCTGCGCCTCCAACGGCTAAATTTCCGACACCGATGGTGTGAATATCGAATTTATGTTGTTTGAGAAAACCCCAATCAAAAAGACGATTGCGAAAAGAAGTGATGCCTCCGTAAAGGATTGCAAAAGGATAGAGCAGTATCTTATAGCCATTATTCATCTGCAGACAAACAGGGCTTTTCTAAGAATAATAGAACAATTGGGATGGAAGGCTTTGCTTAATTTTCCTTCGTGTCATCCCGTGTTACCTGAATACCTAGTTGCGGACTGGCCGGATCAAACTTTATTTCTGTAAAATCAAACGACCTATTGTATTTGATCTCCAGTGGACCGGATTTATCCCAGTCTAATGGAGATTCTTTACTCATTTTTGTTATTCCCTTTGTACAAGAAGCAATATTCTTATGCTTTACTTTTGTCTTCATGGTTGCAGTATTCCATCTCACAAAAAACAATTTCGTTTCGTGGCCTGCAGCACACAGTTCATTGGATGATTTGGTGAACGCATCCACATAGATGAGCATATACGTAGTGTCACCAACCGACTTTTCGAAAAGCAGTTTATATACTTCCGGATCTACACAAATAGAATCATTTGTTTTATAGATCAGGTTAGTGTCTTTATGAACGAGATTCATGCACAGTTGTTTTCTCTCTTTTACTTTTGCTTTCGGATTCGGATGCTGTGTCCATACACGGAAAGTAAGTTTCTCTCTTTTCAAACGATCTTTCAAGTCTTTTCTTAAAGAGTCGTTTTTTCTTTTCACGTCCTTATGAACGATCTTCTTACCGGTCATCGCATCCAGCTCCACCTCAAGTGGAAGACTGTTTTCTAAGGCTTCCATAGGGTCAATTGGAACTTCTGGCTCTATAGGAGCTCCTGTTGAATCAACGGTAGCTTTTTTTGGTTTTACTTTGGATCCGCCCTTTTTTGTCTGCGCACTAACAGTGATGGCGAACATGCAGAGTATAATAAGAATTTTCTTTATCATGCTATGAAGTTAAAGAATATAATTAATTTGGCCAAGATGAAAACTGCTAATAATAAACAAATCGTTGTGAATTGGATGAAGGCATTTAACACCAAAGATCTGCCTGCTTTGCTGAGTTTATATCACGATGAGGCCCAGCATTTCAGTCCGAAGTTAAAAATTGCAAAACCCGAAACAAAAGGCCTGATAAAAGGAAAAAAAGAACTGGGTTTATGGTGGGAAGATGCCTTTAAAAGATTGCCCGGACTTCATTATCGCTTGGAAAACACTATTGTGCAGGAAGATTCTGTATTTATGGAATATACCCGACAAGTACCCGGAGAAGCTGACTTAAAAGTTGGGGAAGTGCTGGAGATTAAAGATGGATTGATCGTTTTTTCACGGGTTTATCATGCCTAGATCTGGCCTGTCTCAACCAGCCGGATCGCTCTTTCGATCATGATATCTTCAACAGGATCGTACTTTACTTTCATGTTATTTCCGAATAATGTGGCAAGGGCATTCCACATGACTGCCTGAAAACTTCCACGTAATTGTTCTACGATCTCATACGTAGTTTTCCCACTTTCCCGGTCAATGAGCTTCATTAGAATTCTTCCCTGCGACACACTCATTTCTTTCATTTCATCTTCAAATTCCTTACGAAGATCCTTTTCACAGGATTTCAGGAAGATCTTTTTCATGTGTGGATCTTCCATTTTGCCCAAAGCCTTGTCGTATTCCCTCAATTTAGCAGCAGCAAGAATAGCGTAGGGATATACTTTCTTCACATTGTGCTTTGTGCGGGTCCATTGTTCGAAATGGTATTTTGTTTTATAAACATAGGTAGTGTAAACGGGAACGTCGTTCAGATCAATAACTGGAATGGTATCGTTCCCGAACATCTCTGCTCTGCAACGAAATCCATGAGTAGGATGAATGGTGATATCTGAAATAATACTTTGAGCAGAAAGGGAAACAAAAAGAATGCTCAGAACAAAAGTTATGATGTTTTTACGGGGAACAATACTATGAGCACTATAGGTCTCCATACTGTTATTTATAGTATTATACGTTGATTTGCTGATCAAGTTACAATCATTCGTGACGTCTTTCTTTCCATTTACTTTTTTTAACAGCACTTTCAGTAATTGGGCCTGATTTCGGTCCCGAATCATAAACTAGCGCCCCAGCCAAGACTGCAATGGGTTCCAGGTTTTCAGCCTTAGGATACAAAAGTTCAGGAGTATAGAAATTTTTAATGAATCCTGTATCAAAATCACCACTGGTAAAGGCCTTGTGTTTTAACACAAACGTACAGAAATCCAATGTTGTTTCAACACCAATGATTGTGTAATCATTAATTGCTCTGAGCATTTTTTCAATCGCTTCGGTTCTGTTTTTACCATGTACAACCAGTTTGGCTATCATTGGATCGTAATAGATTGGAATATCCATTCCCTCTTCAAAACCATCATCCACACGAACTCCGGGACCAGAAGGAGTTTTGTATACCAATAGTTTTCCAATATCCGGAAGAAAATTATTCATAGGATCTTCGGCGCAAACCCGTACTTCCAAGGCGTGTCCGTTTATCTTCAGATCATCCTGGGTAAAACTCAGTTTTTCATTTCTTGCCACTTTGATCTGCTCTTTCACCAGGTCAAGACCTGTTATCATTTCCGTAACAGGATGTTCTACTTGCAAGCGGGTATTCATTTCCAGAAAATAAAAATTGAGTTTATCATCCACTAAAAATTCTACTGTTCCAGCTCCACTGTAATTACAGGCCTTTGCTACATCCACTGCACATTTCCCC
>DAORJH010000103.1:0-7702 GCA_035438925.1 Bacteroidia bacterium
TGGACGTTTTTCTTCTCCATCTCTTTTCTTGAATCCTCCTCTGTGACCACCGCCACCGCCGCTTCCGCCACGGTATCCGCCGCCACTGCCACCTTCTCTGTTACCACCACGGTATCCACCACCTCCTCCGTTTCCACCACGATATCCGCCACGGTCACCACCACCTTCATTCATTTTCTTCTTACTTACTTCCAACTGCACTTTTCGGTTGTTGAATTCAACATCAGCTGAGTTGATGCCAAGAAAATTATCTACGAATTTACTTTCTGTTTCAAAGAAAGAGAAAGAACTTTTGATGTCTAAGTTAAAGATCATACGTGGATGTAATTTCACTACATCAGCAAGAAAATCTTTTAAACTGTTGCGGTTGAATCCATCCATCATACCCATGTTGATGAAGAAACGAGTAACACGGCTGTTTCCAAATGCACCATCTGTATTTCCGGTGAGTGTATTCAGATCCTGTGCATCTTCGTAATACTCATGGAAACGATTGAATTCTTCAGAAATGAAACGTTTGATCAATTCTTCTTTGCTGAGGTCTTTTAATTCCTCGTAGATCTTAGGAAGAAATTCTTCGATCTCATTATCCTTTACTTCAATGGTATGTAATTTGTGTACCAGGTTGAATAATTGTTTCTCACACACTTCTACTCCCGTAGGAACTTCCTTGCGTTCGAATTTCTTTTTAAGGATGCGTTCAATATCTCGTATGCGTGAATTTTCTTTTGGCGTGATGATGGTGATCGCAATTCCGGATTTACCTGCACGAGCAGTTCTTCCTGTACGATGCGTATAATTTTCTACATCTTCCGGCAAATTGTAATTGATCACATGTGTGACATTGTTCACGTCAATACCACGGGCAGCCACATCGGTTGCCACCAGCATTTGAAGCGATTTGCTTCTGAAACGTTTCATTACAAAGTCACGTTGACTTTGAGAAAGATCTCCGTGCAAGGCATCAGCACTGTAACCATCCTTGATCAAAGCATCAGCCACTTCCTGTGTTTCTGCTTTGGTGCGACAGAAGACGATACCAAAAATCTCGGGATAATAATCCACAACGCGTTTTAGAGCGGGATAACGGTCACGGGGATGCACCAGATAATAAACGTGTTCAATATTGGCAGCTCCTTCGTTCTTATTTCCTGCGGCTAATTCAGCCGGTTTGTTCATGTAATTTCTGGCAATGCGTTCCACTTCTTTCGGCATGGTAGCGCTAAAGAGCCAGGTGTTCTTATCTTTTGGTGTTTCTTTTAGAATGATATCAAGATCATCTTTAAAACCCATGTTCAGCATTTCATCTGCTTCATCAAGCACAATGAACTTTACTGTATTCAGGTTGACCACCTTTCTTTCGATCATGTCGATCAAGCGTCCCGGTGTTGCAACAATTACTTGTACTCCTTTACGAACTTCTTTTATTTGTCCGTCAATTCTTGCCCCGCCATAAATAGCGCAGAGATTGAAGTTGGAAAAGTATTTACTGTACTTTTTTAAGTCGTTGGTGATCTGCATACACAATTCACGTGTAGGAGCAAGGATCAAAGCCTGCGTTGCTTTGCTGTCGCAGTCTATCCTTCCTAATAAAGGAAGTCCGAATGCAGCGGTCTTACCGGTTCCGGTTTGCGCAAGGGCAACAAGATCGGTTGATTGGTTAAGCAACATAGGTATTGTTTGTTGCTGAATAGGTGTAGGATTTTCAAATCCAAGGTCTTTAACACCCTTTAATAGGTTGTTAGGCAGACCCAATTCTTCAAAGGTCATTTTTTTACGATTTTAGTTAAACATTAAAGCTGATATACCTTGCTTTAATGCTTCGTGCCGACAAAAATAGGCGAGGTAGATTCAGATTGTGGGTGCAAATATACGAATATTTTGACATTCTGATACTTAAATGCTGTTAATTAATGTAAGTGAGGCAATATTTTCTTATTTTTGTTTCTCTCTTTTTTGATGAACAATCGTTACGCCATAATAATGGCAGGTGGAGTCGGCAGCAGATTTTGGCCGATGAGCACTTCCAAACATCCGAAGCAGTTTCTTGATATTCTTGGAAGCGGGAAAACGCTATTGCAGCAAACCTATGAAAGGATGCTGAAGCTTTGTCCGAATGAGAATATTTTTGTGGTCACGAGTAATTCTTATTATGAATTGGTGAATCATCAATTACCTGAATTGCCAATTGCCAATATTCTGTGCGAACCAGCCAGAAGAAATACAGCGCCCTGCATTGCTTATGCTTCGTATAAGATCCATAAACTGAATCCGAATGCAGTGACGGTGGTAGCACCCAGCGATCATCTCATTAAGAAAGAAGATGTATTTGTGAAAGCGATCAATGCTTGTTTCGAGAAAGCAGAGACAGAGAATTGTTTGATCACTTTAGGAATAAAACCAACGCGACCGGATACCGGTTACGGTTACATACAATTCATTGAAAGTACAGTGGAAGAGAAAGAGAAGAGGTTGTACAAAGTGAAGACCTTCACCGAAAAACCCGATCTGGAAATGGCCAAATTCTTTTTAGAGAGCGGGGATTTTCTATGGAACTCTGGAATATTTGTGTGGAGAACATCCATGATCATTGAAGCACTCGAAAAACATGACCCGGAATTGGCCAATGTATTTAAGGATTGCTGGGATGCGTACAATACTGCAGATGAACCAACCGTGTTGAAGAATGCCTACCAAACCTGCAAGAACATTTCTATAGATTACAGTGTAATGGAAAAGGCAAACAATGTTTTTGTGAGATCAAGTGCAATCGGATGGAGTGATCTGGGAACATGGGGAAGTTTGTACACACATTTACATAAAGATGAAGAGAAGAATGCAGCCATTGGTAAGAATGTGATGTTGTATGATTCGAAGAACTGTATCATTCAGGTACCGAATGATAAACTGGTGGTTTTACAGGGACTGGAAGATTACATTGTCGTAGAGAGTGAAGGTGTTCTGATGATCTGTAAAAAGCAGGACGAACAGCAGATCCGTAATTTTGTGAATGACGTAAAGGTCAAAAAAGGAGAAAAATTCGTCTGAATTTTTTTAGATTAACATCCCTTAACAGGAAAATATTATCTTTGGCATAGGCCTTGCAATTTCCAATTCAACCAATAAAAACTAAACACATGAAAAGAACAATTACTTTTTTGAGTCTATTCTTCGCTTTAGCGATCAGTGGATTTTCGCAATCTTACAATTTAGTGATCTTCAGTGAAGACGGAGATCCGTTTTTCGCGTTCGTCAACGGAATTCGTCAGAACGACAAACCTGAGACGAATATTAAAGTGACGGGATTAAATGCTGAATCATTATCTCTTCGCGTTGAATTTGAGAATGCAGCCCTTCCTAAATTAAAACAGAATATGATGGGAGAGAATGGATACGAGCATACTGTACGAATCAAGAAGAATGTGAAGAAGGAAATGAAATTGCAGTATTTCGGAAAGGTTGCTTTGAATGAAGCGCCGAAAAGTTCAGCAACAAGTGTAGCGTATCATACAGCTGAAAATCCGGTTAACAATTCTACCTCTGGCAATAATTCTACAGTGGATCACAGTCGCGACAATAATAGCACCGTCATCAATGAGAACGGACAAACCGTTATTTCCTCATCTACATCTGAAATGGTTGATCCTTCCAATGTATCCGTGAACATCAATGTAGGAGAAACAGGAATGAATGTAAATATGAGTGGAATGAATGGAAATTCAAGTACAGTTCGTTCAACAACTTCTACTACAGTAACACAAACAACAAGTTCTTCCGGTAACCTAAGAACAACTACAAGCAATAGCAGCAACGGACAGGCTGTGAACCACGCAGAAACAGTAGCTCCTCCCAAGAGCGCAGGAGGATGTTCATCCGCAATGACGAATAGTTCATTCGAGAAAATGAAGCAGTCGATCGAGTCAAAGCCTTTCAGTGATACAAAAATGAGCACAGCGAAATTAGCCACTAAGAATTCATGTCTTTCTGTAGATCAGGTAAAAGAGATCTGCAAATTGTTCAGCATGGATGAAGACAAATTAACTTACGCAAAATATGCTCGTGATTTCTGTGTAAACAAAACGGAATATTATCACGTTTCTGAAGTATTTTCCTTCAGCACAACAACAGATGAATTCAACGAATTCCTTGAGAATAAGTAATACGAAATTAGAAAGACCGCTGAAGGCGGTCTTTTTTTTGCTCTTGAAAAAGGACTTCGGCCAAGTTTGAAATTAAATGCAAAAGAATGGCCAAAACATTGATATTTAGTCAAATTAAAGACAAAATAATTTGGCATAAATGAAAATATTCTTTAATATTGTATTGTAATTCTGACGGAATCGTTTTCTCGGTTTCAACTCATCTCAGAAATATATTTAAAATAAATACTTGTTATCATTTTTGAATTATAACGTTTAATCAGCGTTTATACTCTTTCATAAGCTCAAGCAAATACAGTTTAATTACTCAAATCAATTATTGAAAAAATCAGCTGACAGTCAACATGGCAAAAGAAAAAGACCCTAAAAAAGAAGGCAGAGAAAAAAGACCGAGAAAGGTGAAATTGGAACCGATGAATGAAGAATCGGTGACAGAACCTGTGAGTACTACTTCGGATGAAGAAGTGATCCCGGAAGTTGTTGCCGAGGTGAAAAGTGAGGAGACGACTCCTGTCGCTGAAAAAACGGTGAATGCTGAACCTGTGCAACAAGCAGAGACGCAGCAAGCTGAAAATAATTCAGATGAGAATCAGGTAAAGAAGCCGGAGAAGGTTTATTACAACTTCGATAATATTGTTCTTGTAACAGGCGTATTAGAGATCATGCCGGATGGTTATGGTTTTTTAAGAAGCTCTGATTACAATTATTTGAATTCACCGGATGATGTTTATGTTTCTCAGTCACAGATCAAATTATTTGGTTTAAGGACAGGAGATGTTGTAAAAGGAGGCGTTCGCCCACCTCGTGAAGGAGAAAAATATTTCCCATTGATAAAAGTAGATCAGATCAACGGACGTGATCCGGGATTTGTTCGTGATCGTGTGATGTTTGAATACCTGACTCCACTTTTCCCTTATGAGAAAATAAAATTGACCGGTCACGCACAAGAGAACATGAGTACGCGTGTGATGGATCTTTTTTCTCCAATAGGAAAAGGACAAAGAGGATTGATCGTGGCTCAACCTAAGACAGGTAAAACTGTTCTATTAAAGGATGTGGCCAATGCCATTGCTGCAAATCACCCTGAAATTTATTTGATCATCTTATTGGTAGATGAACGTCCGGAAGAGGTAACCGATATGGCCAGAAGCGTAAGAGCGGAAGTTGTATCGAGTACTTTTGATGAGCCGGCGGAGAAGCATGTGAAGATCGCTAATATCGTATTGGAGAAATCCAAGCGATTGGTAGAATGCGGACATGATGTGGTGATCTTGCTGGATAGTATTACCCGTTTGGCGCGTGCATACAATACTGTATCACCAGCCAGTGGAAAAGTATTGACCGGTGGTGTGGATGCAAACGCATTGCACAAACCAAAAAGATTCTTCGGTGCTGCGCGTAAAGTGGAGAACGGAGGATCGCTTACGATTTTGGCAACAGCTTTAACAGAGACCGGATCGAAAATGGATGAGGTAATCTTTGAAGAATTCAAAGGAACCGGTAACATGGAATTGCAATTGGATAGAAAACTATCCAACAGAAGAATTTATCCTGCTATCGATCTTTTGGCATCTTCTACTCGTCGTGATGATCTTTTGCTGGATAAAGAAACACTCAGCAGACTTTGGGTATTGCGTAAACATTTAGGGGACATGAATCCACAGGAAGCAATGGAGTTCTTACTCGATCGCTTGCGCAGATGCCAGACCAATGAAGAATTCCTTGTCAGTATGAATGGTTAATGAATAGAAAAGGACTTTATTTCGGTTTCGCGTACAGCATTGTCGTCATTGCTTTTAAACTCTTTATTTTATTGGGAGGTTATTCCCTCACGCATTTTGGCTGGTATTACTCCAACATAACAGGCGTGTTCCTCATCATCCCATTTTATGTGATGGTGTTGAGAAGTGTGAGGGATAAAGACAATGGAGGAATTATTGCCGGAAGAGAAGCCTTTCGCATTGCCCTTACGGTTTTTATTGTTGCCGCAATTTTGGTGAGTATTTACAATTACTTTGAATTTGAGTATGCCGGTAAGGCCATGGCCATTGATTATTACAACAGCTCACAGTTCATGGATTACCTGAAAAAATTGCCGCAGGTAAAGCCTGCAGATTATAACAAGATCATTGAAGAGCAAATTAAAAATTCAGAAGTATCCGCTTTCAAAGCAACAACAGGTAAATTATTTTCTTTTGCCTTATTGGGAATCAGTTCTGCCCTGATCACTTCCTTGATCATGAAGAAGAGTAGGGCTTAATGCATTCGCGTTTGAAATTCGAATAACTTTTAATTTAATTAGAGTGTAAGAATAGATGAATAAGAATTTATTCATTAGAATTCCCGGTTTTCATTTCACCTTTATTTAGTTTTTTGTATCTTTAATAAAATGAGAACTCTACTGATAATTAATTTTCTGTTCTTATACCTTTTGCACTTTAGTCAAAGTCCAGCATTTCTTTGGGCCGAAAAATTTGCGGGCCAAAGCACATTAGCAAAAGGAAATAGTATTAAAACAGACGTTTTAGGTAACATTTATACCACTGGACATTTTAGTGGAATTGTTGACTTTAATCCTGGAGCCGGCACATTTACCATAAATTCTGTACCTAGTTTGAATAATGACATTTATATTTCTAAACTAGATATTGACGGTAATTATATTTGGGCCAAAGCCTTCGGTGGAATAGGTAATGAAACTGGATTATCAATTGCAGTCGATTTGTTTGGTAATGTATATGCCTGTGGTATCTTTTCAACGACAGCAGATTTTGATCCGGGACCGGGCTCTTTTTCTTTAACTTCTAATGGCGGTTACGATGCTTTTATTTTAAAGCTTGATCCAAGCGGTAATTTTCTTTGGGCTAAAAGTTTTGGTGGTTCAAGCCATGACTATGCAAATAATTTAACTTTAGGCGCAAACGATAATCTACATGTATGTGGCAGTTTTGTTGGAACAGTAGATTTTGATCCAGGTGTTGGCACTTATAATCTGACAGGACCTGATGATGCATTTATTCTTAAACTTGATAAAGATGGGAATTTTATTTGGGCTAAAAATATAGGTGGGACTGTTGGAGCAAGTGCAAGAGCACTTAGCCTGGACGGTACAGGAAATATTTTTATTACAGGACCTTATGCTGGCATAGTTGATTTTGATCCCAATGCCGGTAACTATACACTCACTTCATCAGGGCAATTAGATGTTTTTGTTGAGAAGCTAGATAATTCTGGTAATTTTATTTGGGCAAAAGGAATGGGTGGAGTCGAAAATGAAGATGCTTTTTCATTAGCCTTAGATCAAAATGGAAATGTATTAACGACTGGGTATTTTAGAGGCAATTCGGACTTTGATCCCGGTGCAGGAACCTTTAGTCTTAGTGCAAGTACTATCAGAAGTCATATTTATGTTTCAAAGTTAGATGCTAATGGCAATTTTGTTTGGGCCAAAGGTTTTGTGGGTAATGGAGCAGGTGGATCGCCGAAGAATAATATTGGACATTCAATTGCAGTAGATGGATCAGGAAATGTGTTTACAACAG
>DAORJH010000104.1:0-7632 GCA_035438925.1 Bacteroidia bacterium
CATTTTCTTTTTTACATTATTGATACAGTTCAATGAATTGATAGGGCTGGCGAACGAATTGATCTTTGATAAACTTCGTAGTGCCTTATCCGGAATAAGTGGAAGTCCGGTAAAGATGATCGTTCTTTCGGTGATCGTAATTGGCGGGGCTATTGCCTTTTTTGTACTGAGAAAAAAGATCGCTTCTGTACTAAAAGGTAAATTCGGAAAAATAATATTAGGCATGGGTGAGGGACTGGGGTCGATCAGAAAAACCAAGAGTCCGGTTAAATTCATTCTTTTAAGTCTGATGATATGGGCCTCTTATTTTTATTCCTTATACGCTTGTTTTTTTGCACTGGAGGGCACATCACAGCTTGGACAAAAAGAATGCCTTTCCTTGCTTTTATTTGGAACGCTGGGCGTTATCTTTGCTCCGGGTGGACTGGGGGCTTATCCCTTCATCCTGTATACCATTCTCTCGGGTACATTTGGGGTTGCAGAGGCGCCTGCTTTTGCCTTGCCGTGGTTATCCTGGACCAGTCAATTCGTTCTTATTCTGTTCTTCGGTGTTTGTAGTTTGATCCTTTTACCAATTTATAATAAAAAAAGAAATGTCGTTTCATGAACAGTTAATGAGTAAGCTTCTTCCTTCTGACGAGGCGCTCAGAAAGATAAATGGGCAACGCCTTAAGGGAAAGAAGATCGTTTTCACAAATGGGTGTTTTGATATTCTTCATCAGGGTCACCTGGAATGTTTGTCGAAAGCAAGAGATCTTGGTGATTTTCTGATCATCGGCTTGAATACAGACTCTTCTGTAAAGCGATTGAATAAAGCACCGAATCGTCCGGTTAATGACGAAGTCTCTAGAGCCAGGGTTCTTTCAGGATTAAGTTTTGTAGATGCCGTTGTTCTTTTTGATGAAGACACTCCTCTTGAGCTGATCAAATTAATTCAACCCGATTTTCTTGTGAAGGGCGGAGATTATAAAGAAGAAAGTGTGGTAGGATACAACGAAGTAAAAGCTAGTGGGGGGAAAACGGTGATCATTCCGCTGGTAGATGGATTTTCAACTACCGGAATTATTGCAAAGATGAAATAAATTTTTGTCGCTCTGGTCTGATCAAACTTTTATTCCGATCACACAGATATCATCCGTTTGCTCGAGTTCACCTTTCCAGTTCTCAAGATCTTTCTTCAATATTTCTCCCTGTTCTTGCAGCGTTAAATCATTCATTGCCTCTACTACGGCCATAAGCTGACTGTATTTGTATTTCTTAGCTTTGGGTCCACCGAACTGATCGGGCAAACCATCTGTTGTCAAATAAATGCAATCACCTTTTTTCAGGTTGATGGTCTGAGAAGTAAATGGCGTGGTTTCATTTATGTGCGTACCAATTGGCATTTTGCTTCCTTTGTATTCTGCCATTCTGTTTTCTGAGAATAAATAAAGGCTGTTATTGGCACCTGCAAACTCCAGGGTATTTTCCATTTTATTCCAAACACACAAGGCAATATCCATTCCGTCCTGGTGTTTAAAGTCTCCTTTCTGTTCCAGTGCTTTCACGATCTTATCGCGGAGCTTATTCAAAATGGCGGCTGCATTAAAGATCTTGTTCTCCACGACTATCTCATTCAGAAAACTATTTCCGAGCATGCTCATTAACCCACCCGGAACACCGTGTCCCGTACAATCCGCAACAGCAAATATGGCTCTTCCGTTCTGCATTAAATGGGCCCAATAAAAATCACCGCTGATAATGTCTTTGGGCTGATAAAAAATAAAATAATCCTTCGAGATCCTTTTCCAAACATCATCGCCTGTGAGTATTGCGTTTTGAATGCGCTGTGCATAGTGAATGCTGGAGATCATTTCATTCTGCTTTTCTATCACCAGTTTTTTTTGTTTTTCGATTTCAGCATTCTTAAGAAGAAGAAGTTCCTTTGATCGTTTGGTGTTTCTTAGATTGAAATAGATCAGTGCGATGACGATCAGGAGCAGCAGAGATCCCGCCATGAAAATATCTCTGATCTTCTTGTGCAATTTTAACTCCACCTCTTGCTTTTCGCTTTGCAGCCTGTGTTCCACTTCTTTTTTATCGTAATCTGCCTGCAGTTCCAGTTTAACCATAGCGCTACTGTTATCGGTCTGATAAAGTTTTTCTTTTGCTTTTAAGTTCAGGCGTAAAAATTTATTGCTGTTTGCAATGTCGTTCAGGGAATCGTAAACGGAAACGAGTAATTCTGTTGTATTTCTTATTCCAAAAAGATCACTCACAGAATCGCTGATTGTGTAAGACCTGATCAAATAGCCCTCTGCTTTCTTGTATTCATTTCTTGCCTGCCAGTACATTCCCATATCATAATACGGTGTTGCCAATTTTAATGTGTTGCTCTGCTTGTTGGCCAAGACCAGGGCCTGATTGAAATAATAAAAAGCAGTGTCAACTTTTTTATTCAAAAGGCTCGCTTCTCCAATCTCTAAATACGATTCATACAAGGATTCTTCTGCGTTCAATTCAAGCGCGAGCTGATTAGCTTCCAGTGCATATGAAAGTGCTTTTTCTGCTTTATTGTTGTTTCTGAAAAAAACACTGGCGTTCAGGTAGGCAAACATCAATCCTTCTTTATCATTTATAGTAATATTATGATCAATGTATTTCTGGTAATAGAACAGGGCCTTTTCGGTGTTTCCGATCACAGCATGAATACTAGCCATGTTATTAAGTAGTGCGCCCTTCACTTCTATATTAGGGTAGAGCTCTTCCTGTTTTATTGCAAGCTGATAATATTCGGCCGCTCTGTCCATCCTACCCATTTTTTGTGCGCATGCGCCCATGTTGGAATAGATCTCTGCCAAAGCAGCTCTTTTGTTGTATTCGATGCAAAGCTGTTCTGCTTTTCTGAAATTCTGCATGGCGGAAAAAAACTCATTTCTGTCAAGATAAATGTAACCTTCATTATTAATTGCTTTGGCAAGGAGAGGTGCTGTAACAACTTTCGGAGCAAAATCCTGTCCCTTGATCAGCTCGTTTCCGGCTTCAACAGCTTTTTTATTGTACTCTTGCCACACTTGATCATCCGGATGATTTTCTGCCAACCACAGTAATAAACGCAAACGAACTGTATCGGTCTTTGTCTTTGCCAGAATAGCAACAACAGAATCTATATTGACCTGTGCGGCACTTATGAATGAGAAAAAAAGAAAAACAATTATGCACTTTTTTATCATCCGAAAATAAGATTGAAGGCTTCCTCGATCTTTGTGACAGGAATTATTTTGATCTTTTGATTTTTTATTCCAAGCCCTTTCATATTGTGTGAGCTGATCATGATCCTTTCAAAGCCCAGCTTCTCTGCTTCGCTTATTCTTTGTTCAACTTTATTCACGGGACGTATTTCCCCGGTAAGTCCAACCTCTGCTGCAAAACATATATTCTGAGGAATAGGTAGATCTTCATTACTGCTCAACACGGCGCACATCAGAGCAAGATCAATTCCGGGATCCTCTACGCGTATGCCACCCGCTATATTTATAAAAACATCCTTCACTCCGATCTTGAAGCCGCATCTTTTTTCCAAAACAGCAAGTAACATGGACAAGCGCCGAAGATCGAATCCCGTGCTGCTTCGCTGAGGTGTACCATAGGCTGCTGAACTTACCAGGGCCTGTGTTTCTATTAACATGGCACGATTTCCCTCAAGTGTTGATGCAATTGCAACACCGCTGGTTGGATTATCGCGATTGGTAATCAATATTTCTGAGGGGTTGGTCACTTCCCTTAAACCTTCGCCCTGCATTTCATAGATGCCAATTTCATTTGTGCTTCCAAAACGATTCTTGGTTGCTCTGAGCAATCGATAGATATGATTTCTGTCTCCTTCAAATTGAAGAACGGTATCTACCATGTGCTCGAGTACTTTTGGTCCGGCTAAACTTCCCTCTTTTGTAATATGCCCTATCATAAAAACGGGGGTGTTGGTTTCCTTTGCAAAACGCAAAAACTCAGCGGCGCATTCGCGCACTTGGCTCACGCTGCCCGGACTACTTTCAATGTGGCTGGAATGAACTGTTTGAATGGAGTCAATGATCACCAGATTCGGTTGCGTTTCTTTTATCTGAAGAAATATATTCTGTGTATTTGTTTCCTGTAATATAAAACAACTCTCTGTTGTTATGCCTAAACGATCAGCGCGCATTCTAATTTGCTGTTCGCTTTCCTCTCCGCTTACATAAAGTACTTTTAAGTTCTTCAATCTAAGAGCAAGCTGCAGCATGAGTGTTGATTTACCGATTCCGGGCTCTCCTCCGAATAAAACAATGCTTCCGGGAACAATTCCTCCACCTAAAACGCGCGCCAGCTCTTTGCCGGGCACCTGAATGCGTGGATAATCTTGCGTGCCTACATCCTGTAGCAGAATGGGTTTATTGGATTCGCCTTTTTTATTTGCAGTAAAAATATGAAGTTTATCGTTCTTGCTTTCTTTATGCACCACCTCTTCTACATAGGTATTCCATTCCCCACAGGAAGAACATTTGCCTACCCATTTTGCTGATTGGGCGCCACAGTTCTGGCAAAAAAAAGTTGTTTTGGTCTTTGACATTTACTTACACGAATTTAATTCATCGTGAAGACAAAAGCTAATTCGGGATCAAAAACATGAAGGCCTGTTAATAAGAAAAAAGATCAAAGAAGATTTAATTTAGCCATTAATTCTTCTCTATATGAACCTCCAACCGGAATGGTTTTCTTTTCATTTTCGAGAACAACATTCTGAGAATCGATGCTTTGTATCTTATCCAGTCGTGCAATAAAGGAGCGATGAACGCGGGCAAATTCGGTATTGCCCAATTTCTTTTCAATATCCTTCATTGTGCTGTGAACTGTGTAGCGGGCATATTGCGTATTGATAATGACGTAATCCTTTAGTGCTTCAACGTAATAAATATCTTTCAGAAGTACTTTTACCAATCTGCTATTCGCTTTTACAAAGAGAATGTCTTTTGAAGCATCATCCTTTGTTTCAACAAGTGAATAAAGGAAGTCTCTTTCTTTTTGAAGGGCGGCATCTTTTTTGTGCTTGTAAACAGCCATTTCAATGGTTGAGTGAAGGTCGATCTCTTTGAACGGTTTAAGGATATAACCGTAAGGTTCAGTGATCTTTGCTTTGGAAAGAGTTCCTTCGTCGGCATATGCTGTAAGAAAGATCACCGGCGCACTCACTTTATCCTTGATCTGATCGCTCACGTCTATACCCGTGAGATCTCCCTTGATCATGATATCCATCAAAATAACGTCGGGCTGTAATTGCGTTATTTTCTCAATGGCATCTTTTCCGTTATTTGCAATTCCTACAACGTTATATCCAAGTCTGTTTAAGCTGTTTTGGATATCTTTTGCCACAATGCTTTCGTCTTCTACAATAAAAATATTCAGTTTTTCCATTACTTTGTTCACATTTTAAAAGTGACTACAACGCTGGTACCTTTTCCTTTTTCAGACTGAAAATCCACTTTTGCTTCCATTTGATCCACCAGCGCATTCACAAGCTGGAGGCCCAATGTGTTTGTGTTCTTCACATCAATGTTTGGGTTGAGGCCAGATCCATCATCTTTAACCTCTAAATATACAGTGTTATTCTTAGATTTCAAACTTATGGTAATATGACCATTTTCCTGGTTTTTAAAGGCGTGTTTTAAGGCATTTGTTACCAATTCGTTAATGATCAGCCCGGCCGGGATCGAATTATCTAAGCTTAAATTGATCTTGTCAAGGTCAAGATTCACTTTTACCTTACCCTGATTTAATTCATAAGAGTGAATGATGTTGTTCACAAGGGTTGAAACATAGGCTGAGAAATTCACGGAAGTAAAAGACTTATTCTGATAAAGGCTTTCGTGTATATAGGCCATTGTTTTGATCCTGTTCTGGCTCTCTTTTAAGAGAGAAAGTGTGTACTCGTCTGAAACGTAAGAAGACTGCAGATTAAGAATGCTGCTTATTACCTGCATGTTGTTCTTTACCCTGTGATGCACTTCCTTTAAGAGCACTTCTTTTTCTTTCAGAGACTGTTCAATCTTTTGCTGCGTGGTTTTCTTTTCGGTCACATCATGGGCGATTCCACTTACTTCAACCACGACGTTGTTCTCAAAAATGGGATTTAAAAATATGTCGAGATAAATACGATGAAGGTTTTTATCTAGTGTTTCCAACTCGAAATTAGCCGGTTTACCCTTAAATGCCTGGTTGTAATATCCTTCCAAAACCTTGTTGTATTCTTTGTCTTTTGAAAGAATTCCTCTGTTCAGCTCTAGACCAATAAAAGGTTTAGTATTATAAATATTTGCAACGAGATCAAAATAGTTTTTGTTAAACGAGGTGAGTCTTTGTTTTGTGTCGATGCTCCAAATATAGTGATGACTGCTTTCGAAAATAGAATTCAGTTTTGCTGACTGTGCTTTCAGTTTTTGTTCATAGACCTTTGCTTCGGTTATGTCATGGGCAATGCAGGAAACTTCGGTTACCTTTTTCTTATTATCATAGATCGGATTGATAAATACCTGTCTGTATATCTGATTATTCTTCTTGTCTTTCTCAAATCGTTCAAACTCGATTCCTTCTCCTTTAAAAGCTCGATCGTATCTCGGATACCAGGTTTCAATGTACTCTTTCTTTAATTTTTCGCTCTTTATTAGCAGGTCGATTTTGTCACCCTCCTTAATATGTATTCCATATTTCTCTAGCACCTTGTCGCTAAAATTCCTATTATAAGAAAGCACTCTTTTATGGCGATCAACCGACCAGATCAAGTGAGACGTGTTTTCGAGTATAGCCGTTAATCTTCCTGTACGTAAAATAAGTTTCTTTTCTGTTTCTTTTTTCTCGGCGATCTCTTTTTGAAGGAACTTATTATTTTGTTCTGTGATCTCGTTCCGAAGGCGGTCTCTTTCAGTTAGTCTCTGCTTGGAAATATTTATCAATGAAGAAAGAATACATATGCTGTTGTTGTATTTTGTTAGGGTTGACCGAATTTCAACTTCGACTTTTTCTCCTAATGAATTCTGTAAAAAATAGGTGATAGGTTCATTTAGTTTCTTTGTTTTATAAACCTCTTTGATCCTGTTGATTACACGTTTTCTGTCTTCCGGAATAAAAAAATCAGTTGCAAATTTTCCCAGTACATCTTTTTTATCCTTCACGTGAAGGATTTTCAGGAGTTCATTGTTGCAGTGTATGATGATTCCGTTATAGTGTATAACATATGCAACCTGCGCATTATCTATTAAATTCTTGTAGTTCTCGTTTTGAACTTCTATTAATATTTCCTTTTCTTTTTGCTCTGTAATGTCTTTAATTACGTTGAGAAAAAAACGGATCTTTCCGTTTTGATCAGTTATGGGAGTAAGATTATTCTCCAGCCAAACTTCCTGCCCGTTCTTTTTTCCTACTTTAAAAAGGTAGGTATAATTCTTTTTTATGTTTCTCTTCTGAAGATCTTTTAAATAAGTATCGATCTTCAGGAATTCTTTTTTATTATTTAAAACCCGGTTATTGAAAAAATTATGATCTTTAAGCAGCTCTTCTGGCTTGAAGCCAAGGATCCTTTTTATATTAGGGCTGACATAAAGATAATTTTCAGGATTTAGATAC
>DAORJH010000105.1:0-7618 GCA_035438925.1 Bacteroidia bacterium
CGATCAATCCATCGGGAGAATTGTAATGAATAACTTTTTCTTCAGTATTCAACGCCCCGATCAACTCCTCCACCAAAGGAAGGACAATGTCTTTTTCCTTGTAATTTAACTGCACGAGCAACTGAGCGCCATTATCATCTACAGAAAGGATCTTACCCAGACTCCCATGCTTTTCGTCGATCAATTCATAACCAACCCAGTCATGGCCTTCTTCCTCTTTCACTACATACTTCTCCTCAATGAAAACTTTTTTTCCCACAAATGATTTGGCTGCCTCAACAGAATTCACTCCGTCCAACTTAACAGTAATACTTGTATTGTTCTCTTCGATCTTTTCAATGAAATGAGGGGCCATACTGCCACTGTTTTCAGTAAAGAAAGCCTTCACTTCATCTATTTCAAAAAGTTCATCTGTTTTAAGGATCAATTCACCCTTTACACCTTTCGTTTTACTGAAATACCCTAAGACTCATCCCTGCATTAAGCCAAACTTGCTTTTACAAAACTAACAAACAATGGATGAGGATTCTCAACCGTACTTTTGTACTCCGGATGAAATTGCACACCAATGAAAAAAGGATGTGTTGGCAATTCAATTATTTCCACTAATCCCGCTTCAGGGTTGATACCTGAAAGGTGCATTCCTGCTTCTAGAAATTGCTTTTTATATTCGCTATTGAATTCATAACGGTGGCGATGACGCTCGTGGATCAATTTTGTTTTATAGATATCCCTCACCTTTGAACCATCTTCCAATTCGCAGGCATAAGCTCCTAATCGCATGGTTCCACCCATATGGGAAATACTTTTCTGATTCTCCAAGAGATCGATGACGGGACTGCTCGTGGCAGGATTCATTTCTCTGCTATGGGCATCTTTCAGGCCTAATACATTTCTTGCAAACTCAATCACGGCACATTGCATGCCAAGACAAATTCCTAAGAAAGGAATATTCGTTTCTCGTGCATACTTGATCGCTGCAATCTTCCCCTCAATTCCCCTGTTTCCAAATCCAGGTGCCACCAGAACTCCTTTCAAACCGTTGAACTTTTCAGCTACATTTTCCTCTGTTAAACTTTCACTATGTATCCAATCAAGCTGTACTTTGCAATCATTTAGTGCTCCAGCATGTATGAATGCTTCTGAAATTGATTTATAGGAATCTTTTAATTCCACATACTTGCCTATCAAACCTATTCTCACCTCTCTATGAGGATGATGAAAATGATAAAGGAAATTCTTCCACGAATCCAGTTTCGGAATATCTGTAGTGCTGATCCCTAATTTCTTCAATACAATAACGTCCAGTTTTTCCTTTTCCATCAATAAGGGAACCTCATAGATCGTACTAGCATCAATTGCTTCAATGACTGCGTCTGTTTCTACATTACAGAATAAAGCGATCTTTCTTCTGATATCTTTATTAATAGGATGTTCAGAACGACAAACCAATACATCGGGTTGTACACCATATTCAAGCAGTAGTTTTACAGAATGTTGTGTTGGTTTTGTTTTTAATTCCCCTGTGGTTGACAAATAAGGAATCAAGGTCAGGTGAATCACCATGCAATCATTTCCAAGCTCCCATTTCAATTGTCGAACTGCCTCAATATAGGGCAGTGATTCAATATCGCCGACTGTTCCCCCAATTTCTGTGATCACAAATTCAAATACACCAGTTTTACCAAGTAATTTGATTCTGTTCTTTATTTCATCGGTAATATGTGGAATGACCTGTACAGTTTTACCCAAGAATTCTCCCTTTCTTTCTTTTTCAATAACAGACTGATAGATCCTACCGGTTGTTACATTGTTGGCTTTTGAAGTAGGAACGTTCAGAAATCGCTCATAATGTCCAAGATCAAGATCCGTCTCAGCACCATCATCTGTCACGTAACATTCTCCATGTTCGTAAGGATTGAGCGTTCCCGGATCCACATTGATATATGGATCCAGTTTTTGGATGGTTACGGTATGCCCTCTTGCCTGCAGAAGTTTAGCCAAACTGGCTGAAATGATACCTTTTCCGAGTGACGATGTAACCCCTCCGGTTACAAAAATATATTTAGTTGTGGACATAACAGTTTTTACAAACTGTATACAAAATTAGGGAAAAAAGTGACATCGAATTTGAACTTAGTCGGCTATTACTAACACTTCATCCACTTTATTTGATTCAAAAGCTTAAATCCTGACACCTGTCACATCAAATAGACTTGAAAATCTCATTTCAGGGTTTTGATTTCATCTTTTTAAACTCTTATTCCTATCACACAAACATCGTCCACTTGCTCAAGCGAACCTTTCCAATTCTGAAACTTTGCCATTAACCGCTCTTCCTGTTCATGCATCGGCAAATGTGCCAGTGAAATAAGGGTATCTTGAAGTTGCTTGTACTTGAATTTCTTTCCCTGTCCGAATGAACTTCCGTTCAGGCGAGCTTTTGGTCCGCCAAACTGATCTGCCATACCATCTGTAAAGAGATAGAACAAATCCCCTTTTTTATATGCTATAGTTTGATTCGTGAATGGCAGATCCTCACCTGAATAATAACCAATTGGCTTTTTATCACCTTTATATTCCGTTAACACTCCGTCTCTGATCATCCAGAGTGGATTGTTTGCTCCGGCAAAGTCAACTGTGCTATTCTGATCGTTAAAAGCCAAAAGGGCCATATCCATGCCATCTTTGGTCGAATCAATGACATCACTTTGTTTAAGAGAAGTGATGACATTTTTTCTTAGACGATTCAATATATCAGCAGGACGAGTGATACCTCTTTCATTTACTGCCTCCTGCAAATAAGTATTACCGATCAAACTCATAAAGGCCCCTGGCACTCCGTGACCGGTACAATCAATAGCAGCGATCAACCGAATCCCATTTTTTTCAGTATACCAATAGAAATCTCCACTCACAATATCTTTTGGCTGGAAAAGGATAAATGCTTCAGGGAAAAGCTTGAATTTTAACTCTTTTGCAGGCAGTATCGCTTCCTGAATTCGTTTTGCATAATTAATTGACTGAGTGACTTCCAGGTTCTTTTGTTCAACCACTTTTTTCTGCTCTTCGATCTGTTTATTTTTTTCGCTCAAAGAATGATTTGCCTCTTGTTTCACTTTATTACTGCGATACAGGCTTAACATGATGATGATAACAAGAACTGCTACAAGACCCAAGCCATATGTAATGTATTTGTTCTGTTGATTCTTTAGTTCCGAGATCTCGTTCTCTTGCTCCAGTCGCTTAATATTCATTTCTCTTTTTTCGATCTGATACTGGGCATCTCTTTCCTCCAAATGGGCTGAATTGATCGACATTTTTGATGAATCTTGATAAGCATTTTTCAATAACAAAGCCTCATAAGCTGCTCTATAATTTCCGTCTAAACTGTATTTGTTATGCAAAAAAACATAAACATCTACCAAAGCTTCGATCTGCTTCGTTTTTTTCAACATAGGAATAGATGATTCGATCAGTTTGATTCCTTCTTTATCTTTTCCCTTCAGTATCAATATTCTTCCTTTTGACTTAACAGAGATAGCGTAATTAGCCGTGTCTTTCTGTAGAATTGATTCCTCAACGCATCTATCAATATACTTTTCGGCTTCATCCAGTCTTTTGTGTCTCGTTAAAAAACTTGCGTAATTAAAATGTGCTACAATATTGAATTTCCTTTGTTTCATCTCACTGAAATAGATCAGATTTCTATAATAATAACTTGCGGAATCTATATACACTTTGTTTATTTCAATGTTACTGCCATATAAACCTGCTAAACCATTATACACTTCCAATATTCCTGCTGTATCATGCAATTGTTCAAAAATATTAAGGGCACGTATCAAATAGATTCTCTCTTCGAAAGATTCATTTTGCACACTTTTCATCCATCCAATATTATAATAGGCTCGTGCCAATGAACTTAGGTCACCTAATTTTTCAGCTAATTCAAGTTGCTTGTAGTAAAATTCGATGGCTTTTGAATATTCGCGAGAGAACCAATAAGCATCACCTAATGCAGCATATGCTTTGACTCTATATTTATCTTTTTTTGATTTGTCGGCCAGTTCCAATAATTTATTCGCGAGTTTTAGATTCAGATCCGGATTGCTGTGCAATCTGGTACAGTAGAAGATGAGTTTTTTTATCTTTAATGTATCATGTACATCGCTGCTGATGAAAGCTTCAATACTCTTCAAACTTATGCTGTCTTGTGCATGCAAGATTGAAGTCATTAAAAAAACCACGCATATCAATTCAAACTTTCGCAATCGCATAGTTCAAAGATACATTTTAATCAGAAAGTAAGTTGTTCACGGAACAGGATCATACCCATGCCCACCCCAAGGATGACAACGTAGTATTCGCTTCAATCCCAACCAGCTTCCTTTCAAAGCGCCATACTTGTTAATAGCCTCTATCGAATAGGCACTGCAGGAAGGAGTGTAACGACAAGCATTTGGCAAAAGAGGCCGAATGCAATACTGATAGAACTTAACAAAAGCAATAGCAATCTTCTTGAAGATCATTTGATATGCAGCGTAAGAAATGATTCACCGTTTAATGATCCTTCTAATTTATCGCCAATAAGAACCGGACCAACCCCTTCCGGAGTACCTGTAAAGATCAGGTCCCCTACTCTCAAACTTACATATTGCGAAACATAAGCGATCACTTTATTGAAAGAAAAAATAAGATCCTTTGAGTTGCCTTTTTGTTTCACGACCCCATTTACTTTCAGTTCGAAGTCAATGTTATTTTCCTGTAGTTCTGACTTCTTTACAAATCTTCCGATCGGAGCACTATTATCGAAAGCCTTTGCCTTTTCCCATGGCAATCCCTTCTCTTTGCACTTGGCTTGAATATCGCGCGCAGTAAAATCGATGCCAAGTCCAATTTCGTCGTAGTAAGATCCGGCAAATTCTTCATCGATGTGCTTCCCTGCTTTACAAACCTTTAGCACCAGTTCGATCTCGTGATGAAGATCTGTAGTAAATCCCGGAAAATAGAAATCAGCATCTTTTAGCAAAGCGGTATCAGGTTTCATAAAGAACACCGGCTCTTTCGGTAATTCTGCTTTCATTTCCTTTGCGTGTTCGGCGTAATTACGGCCTATACAAATAATTTTCATGGGTGGATAAATTCTTAATTGTTAGGGGTTAAAATTAAGTCTTTTTACGCTTTAAATTGATACATTTGCTCATCTAATTATGAATACTGAATACGACGTGATCATTGTTGGTGGAGGAATCGTTGGTTTGGCAACGGCTCTGAAACTTACACGAATGCATCCCAATAAAAAGATCCTTGTTCTTGAAAAAGAAAAGGAAGTTGCCGCGCATCAAACTTCTCACAATAGTGGCGTTATACATAGTGGCATTTATTACAAACCCGGTTCTTACAAAGCGAAGAATTGTGTGGCAGGACGAAGAGAACTGGTTCAATTCGCCAAGGACCATAAGATCCAACACGACATTTGTGGAAAGATCATAGTTGCTACTCATGAAAGTGAACTGGCGCACATGAATAAGGTATACAACAATGGCATTGCCAATGGTGTTGAGGATATTGAGATCATTGATTCGAAGCGAATAAAAGAAATTGAACCTTATTGTGAAGGAATTTCCGGTCTTTGGGTTGGTTGTACGGGCATCATTGATTACGGAGATGTTGCACGTAAATACGCTGAATTAATAAAAGCCAGCAATAACGGAAGTGATGTCCTCACCTCACAAAAAGTAGTTGGATTTGAAAAAGAGGGAGACAAAACAAAAGTTGTAACCGAGTTGAATCAATTTGTTGCTAAGTACATCATCAGCACTGCTGGATTGCAAGCAGATCGCGTCACCAAAAAAGAAGGGACGAAGACAGATGCAGCCATCGTTGGATTCAGAGGAGATTATTATGACCTGACAGAGAAAGGCCTCAAAAAAGTAAAGAACCTCATCTACCCGGTTCCAAATCCGAAGTTCCCTTTCCTTGGCGTGCATTATACAAGAATGATAAAGGGTGGGACAGAATGTGGACCCAATGCAGTTTTTGTTTTTGACAGAGAAGGATACAGTAAAACAGCCTTCAGAATAAAAGACACTGCAGATGCATTTGGTTATGCAGGCACATGGAAGTTCTTCAGCAAGCACTGGAAATTTGGTTTGGATGAATACAGAGGCGCATTCAGCAAAGCCTACTTTTTAAAACGTTTGCAAAAATTAATTCCTTCATTGGAAAAAGATGATATTATACCTGCACGTTGTGGCATACGTGCCATGGCCTTAGGACCTGATGGTGAAATGCTGGATGATTTTAAGATTGAAAAACAAGACAACGCGCTTCACGTGATCAACAGTCCTAGTCCTGCGGCAACTGCCAGTCTAGCTTACGGAAACGAGATCGCTGTACAGGCTACAGAATACTTTAAATTGAAATAGTAAAAATGAGAAACCAGAATTTGAAAGGTACAGGAGTGGCAATTGTAACTCCATTTGATAAAAAAGGAAATGTTGATACCTCAGCGCTAAGCGCAATAGTAAAACATCTTCACAAAGGCGGAGTAGATTACATTGTCGTAATGGGAACAACCGGTGAAAGCGCAACTTTATCGAAAGAAGAAAAAGAATTGGTGATTGACACAATTAAAAAGACCAATGCCGGAAAATTACCTTTGGTCTTGGGTATTGGAGGAAATAACACAGCAGAGGTTGTCAACAGTATTAAAAAAGCAGCTCTAAAGGATTTTGAAGCCATTCTTTCTGTTGCACCTTATTATAACAAACCGAATCAGGAAGGATACTATCAGCATTACAAAGCCGTTTCAGCTGCAACCAAAAAGGATATCATTCTTTACAATGTACCCGGCAGAACAGGAAGTAACGTGACCACGGAAACGCAATTGAGGATAGCTAGAGATTTTAAGAATATAGTAGCAACAAAGGAAGCAAGTGGCAATATTGAACAGATCATGAAGATCATAAAGAACAAACCAAAGGACTTCATGGTATTGAGCGGTGATGATAATCTCACTTTGCCGGCAATGGCTGCAGGTGCTGCGGGAGTGATCTCAGTCGTTGCGCAGGTATTGCCAGCAGATTTCAGTGAAATGGTTCGACTTTGTTCAAAAGGAAATTTCGAGAAGGCCCAAAAGCTTCATTACAAGGTAATGGATATTACCGATCAGCTTTTTGCAGATGGTAATCCGGGCGGAGTGAAATATGCTTTAAGCGAACTGGGACTTTGTAAACCTTATGTTCGTTTACCCTTGTGTGAACCCAATGAAGGAGTTAAACAAAAATTAAAGAAACTGATCAATGATTATCATTGATTCCAATTAAACAAAATGCAATGAGCAAAAAAGTAAAGATACTGAACACGGTTGAGATCCAACAGAAATTAAATCGTCTTGCCTATCAGGTGTACGAAAATAATTATGACGAGTCCAGTCTTTTAATTGCAGGCATTGAAGGGAATGGTTTCAAGATGGCAGGAATGCTGGCGGAAAAACTCAAACAGATCAGTTCTCTGAAGATCGTATTAGGAAAAATTTCGCTTGATAAAGAAGAGCCCTGGAAGAAAGAAGCGAAAACTGATTTCAACGAAAAAGACTTCGCCAATAAAACTG
>DAORJH010000106.1:0-7616 GCA_035438925.1 Bacteroidia bacterium
CTTATATTTCCTTTTGATTTTAAATATAAGACCGTACGACAATGGGATGATGCCATGGCACAGGGAACCTATCTTAAACCTGACGGATCCTGGGATACTGAAAAGATCGGACTGGCTTGTCATTATATAAAAGCCTATGCGTTCAATATCAACGAAGCAAATCCTCGTATAAAAGATTTTGATGAGATTGCGGCCTGGTGCAGTAAGAACAAGGTTCGGTTGTATTATAATTTAATGGCTGAGAATATTCAATATTCTGATAGTCTGGTAGGAAAGGAATTAGTATTTTTATTGAAGCAAAACAGGGATTTTCTTGTGAAAAGATATTCTTCTTCGAATTGTACAGTGGTGGATAATCTGGAGCTTGTGAATGGTAAGGAATTTACCGATCAAACATGGACAACAGAGCATTACGGTTACAGGGGAAGAATGATCATCGCAAAGAATCTCGCCGGTAAATTAAAGAATCAATTTAGTAACGAATATAAAAACGCCTATTAGTATGTTAGATAAAAACGGAATCGCGAAAAGGATCGCTAAAGAAATCAAAGATGGAATGTTTGTGAATCTGGGAATTGGAATTCCTACTTTGGTTGCAAATTATATTCCTGAAGGTTATAATGTAGTGCTGCAGTCTGAGAACGGTATTTTGGGAATGGGACCATTTCCTTACGAGGGAGAAGAAGATGCAGATCTGATCAATGCAGGAAAACAAACCATCACTTTACTTAAGGGTTCAAGTATTTTCGACAGTGCCATGAGTTTTGGCATGATCCGTTCACAAAAGGTGGATCTTACCATCCTCGGTGCAATGGAAGTCAGCGAAACAGGTGACATTGCCAATTGGAAGATACCCGGTAAAATGGTGAAAGGAATGGGAGGAGCAATGGATCTAGTTGCCAGCGCAAAGAATATTATTGTGGCCATGCAGCAAGTGAACAAGGCAGGTCAGTCTAAATTCCTTCCTAAGTGTGATCTTCCATTAACGGGAGTGAAATGCGTGAAAAAGGTTGTAACAGAATTGGGTGTTTATGATATTTTGCCGGAAGGCGGATTCAAATTACTGGAAAGAGCTCCGGGGATCAGTATTGAACAGATACGGAATTCAACTGCAGGGAAACTGATCATTGAGGGTGATATAAAGGAAATGCAGGTTTAATGCTTCTACTCCGAAATTCAATAATATTTTTTCTTTTCGGTCTTCTCTGCTTTTCCTGCAGAGAGGAATTCAAATCAGTACAAAAGTTCGATATCACGGCTTTGAATAACCCAAAGTCTGGTGATACAGCGATCTACGACCAAAAGGATAAGTTCTATTTCTCAAGGATCACCCGATCTGCTTGTGGAGGTCTGAATGCGCCTTTCAATATAGAAGAAGCGAACAGAAACAAAAGAATCTGGGTGATTTTCAAAGGAAGAGCACGCACAAATTATGTTCAGTCGAATGCTACAATTTCCATTGCTGCAGTTGGCCTGAATCAAACTACAGTTGTGTGGAAGGCTATTTTTCTTCGCTATTACATCACCGATATAAATACCTGGTGTCCGTTCAAGGATTCTGTTCTTCTGCCCCGCGAAAAACTGGAACAGAAATATTCCTTGGTGAATACAATCGCTTATTTGGGTACTTCAAACAATGAAATGTTTGATGTGGATACGCTGCATGTTGAATACAAAATAGAAACCGAAGATTGAGCTTCATTACAAAATACAAAGAGTTCGAAGTAAAGCTGAAACGTTTTGATACCTGGTTCATTCCCGGTAACAAAATGGGGCTCTTGATCGCTTCTCTTATATTCATTCTGGCAGTTCATTTATTCTGTTCTTATATGGGAATCTATCAATACATTGATCGTCGTCCCTGCTCAGTACATATTTCTGCGCAAACATCACGAGCATGCGTGGCTTTGAATTATTACGAGAACGACATGAATTTTTTCACGCCGCAATATCAGCGAACAATGAGTGGAAAAGGTTATACGGGAATGGAATTTCCAATCGTTTATTATCTCGGCGCTGTTATGTACAAACTTTTCGGCTTTAATGAAGTATATGTACGTACTATCAGTTTGTTATTTACTGTTACCGGATTGCTTTTCTTTTTTCTGCTTTGTCTGCGTTATCTCAAAAGTTACTGGATCTCAATTGCTGTCATTGCTGCTGTATGTTGTTCTCCAGCCTTCATCTTTTACACACCCAATTTCATGCCTGATCCACCCAGCATGGCCTTTATTCTTGCTTCCTGGTATTTTTTCTTTAGTTATTTAAAAAGTCATCGAACAAGAGATCTGAATTTTTTCACATTCTTTGTCACTCTGGGAGTTTTGCTGAAGATCTCCGGTGGAATTTGCTACGGAGTACTGATCGTTTTATTACTCTTGGATCGCATGCGCTTTTTTAAAAGGGAGAATGCCGATATGTTGTTTCCTGATAAAAAGAAGATCATCCTGCGATTGGCCATCTCGATAAGCATCGTTCTTTCCTGGTACAAATACACGAATTGGTTCCCCGCAAGTCATGGAGGTGTTACCTTCTTCATGTCGCCAAACATGTACGAAAGTTGGTCTGGACTTTTGGAAGTGCTCGATTGGATGAAGAAACTCTGGCTTCATCATTATTACTCTTATGAGAGTTATATTCTCATGGGTGTAGTCGCCGTGTTGATCCTACTTCTTGTGAAATTCGCAGACCGTCTTTTGTTATCAATCACAATTCTTTACCTCTTGGGTTCACTGATCTACTTTATTTTCTTCCTGAATCAATTCATGCATCACGATTATTACATCATCACCGTTCTTCCTACTTTGTTCTTTCTCTTCCTCACGTTTGCCGACATTGTTTTGAAGTTAAGCAACAAATATTTTTATCCGATCAAGTTCATTTTAATTTTAGTCTTCTTTTTTAACTTGAAAGAAAGTTTCTGGAAGTGCAGATTGAATTATTCAGAGCGCTACAGTCCTGAGATCTATTACTGGACCGGTGACTACAGAGCCTATGAAGACCTGGAGCCTCGTTTGAGAAAACTGGGAATTAAAAGGGAGGATCGTGTAGTAAGTGGTTTTGATATAACGGATTGTGCGAGTTTGTATCTGATGAATCAATTGGGAAGTCCCTTCTCTGATGCATCTGAAAAAAAGGATGTCGACAGTTTGGTCAATCATCCGAATGCCCGTTATCTCATTCTGAATGATTCCGCTTTATTCCGTTCAAAGTTCGGTTATGATCTCAAAGAAAATATCGTCCTTACTCACAGAGGATTGATCGTCTACCGTTTAAAGTAAAGGCCATTGCAAACAATGCCTCTATCGGGCCTTTGGTATGCTAATTTTATCTATATTTGAGAAACGCATCGGGATTTGAAACTTACTTTAAATAGTTCAGACTGGGTCAAACCTTCCTCACTTTTTCTCATCTTTTGTTTTTGTTTCTGCACATTCACAATGGATCTGTGGCGAGCCTGGCATACCGATCAGACCAATTTTGTTTGGGATGTTTCTAACTACTATTCGTATTTGCCGGCAAAGTTCTGCAACAATGGGTCTTTTGAATTCAAGAACGGAAACCAAATGTATCTGCCGTATTCTCCCTATGGAGAAAAAATGCCAAAAGTTACTTACGGTATGTCCATTCTTTACTCTCCTTTCTTTGCTTTAGGTTATAAGATCGCCATCAACCAGCGAAGTGAGTTGGATGGATACAGTGAGCCTTTTCGAACCTGTATTCATTGGGGGAGTATATTTTATGGATTGATGGGACTCGTCTTTTTGCGAAAATTTCTTTTGAAGTTTTTTTCCGAAACAGTCACAGTGCTTACACTGGCCATTTGTTTTTTCGGAACAACCTTGTTCTATTACACGATGGGTAATAGCGAAATGTCGCACACTTATCTCTTTTTCCTCATAAGTGCATTTCTCCTTGTTACTTATAATTGGCATGAGAAGGTTACTTATACGCGTACAATTTTGATTGGGGTTCTATTGGGAATTATCAGTTTGATCAGACCGACAGAGATCTTAACCGGATTGATCTTTGTATTATGGGGTGTGAACAGCCTTTCCTCTTTTAAGGAGAATGTGCGGAAATTCATGCAGTACAAGTTCCATGTTCTGATCATGTTGCTGCTTGTGATTTTGTTATGGATCCCTCAATTTATTTTCTGGAAACACTATACAGGCACTTATTTTTTCTTCTCTTACGGCGATGAGAAATTCTTCTGGACAGATCCACAGATCATGAATATCCTTTTCAGTTACAGAAAGGGTTGGATCACTTATTCTCCATTGATCTTACTTGTCTTTGTTGGTTTCTTCTTCATGAAGGATGAAGTAAAGAAATTACGTCCTGTTATTTTGGGTCTGTTGCTTGTGAATATTTACATGTTAAGTTGCTGGTGGGATTGGTTCTTTGGAGGAGGATTCGGGGCAAGAGGATTCACGCAGCACATTGCTTACCTTTCTATTCCAATTGCATCTTTTTGTCATTTTCTCATCAACAGCACTTTTTTCAAAGGAATATGGAATAATTTGCGTCTCATTCTTATCGCTTTTGTTTTTTCGGGAATTTCCTTGTCGGTGGGACAGACCTATCAATACGTAAAACTCTACATTCATTTTAATTCGATGACCAACAAAGCCTATTGGCATGTGTTCGGAAAATATTTTCTGAATGGGAATGAAGAAGGTGCACTTTGGGGTCTTTTAAAAGAACCGGATTATCAAAAACTGAAAAGCGGTGAGAACAGAGATCAGTAAGAAAATACTTGTCATCATTCCCTGTTACAATGAAGAAAAGAACGTGAACGCTTTAAGTGAAAAGCTATCAAAAGTCGCTATCACTGGTTGCAGTATTGTTCCACTTTTTATCAATGATAGTTCGAAAGACAATACCTTGAAAGTACTGAGAGAAGCGGGATTGAATTATCTGAATAATCCGATCAATCTCAATATTGGTGGTACGGTCCAAACCGGATTTTTCTATGCGTATAAGAATGGATTTGACTATGCTGTTCAGATGGACGGAGACGGACAGCATCCGCCTGCTGAATTGAATAAGCTGATAGAGCCTTTAATGGATGATAAAGCAGATGTGATCATCGGATCCAGATTTGTTTCAAAAGAAGGATTTCAATCGTCAGCAATGAGAAGATTCGGAATTAATTTTTTCAGTAAGCTGAATAAATTGCTGGTTGGTATTACGGTGAAGGACCCTACCTCAGGTTACAGAGCCTATAATCGAAAGGCATTGGCTGAATTGATCGAGTATTATCCCGATGAATATCCTGAGCCGGAAGCCATCGTTTATCTTTGTAATAAAAAAATGAGACTCCTGGAAGTGCCGGTCCTGATGGAAGAGAGGCAAGGAGGCGTTAGTTCCATTCGTCATTTCAACAGTATCTATTACATGATAAAGGTCTCTCTAAATTCAATATTTTTACATCTTAAAATGAAATTAAATGGATAAAATTCAGATTGTAGCCATCATTGCCGTGATCCTTTTTCTAGGAATGATCACTCGATTCATTGTGAAAGGAAAATTGCGTACAGAATATTCAATTGTCTGGATCCTGATGGGATTGACACTCCTGGTATTTTCGCTTTGGCGTGAAAGTTTGGATCTATTGGCAGGATTCTTCGGAGTGTATTATGCTCCTTCACTTGTATTCATGTTCTTCTTTTTCATGATCTTCATTTTTTTGATTCATCTTTCTGTTGTCAATTCCAAACAGCATGAGCAGATAAAAAAACTGGCGCAGGAGATCGCCTTGATGAAAGAAAAATTGAATATTAATTAATGGACTTTTTGTGAACTGCCTCTTTAACGGAATAATCCGTATTTAAGAATACAGTAAATAGCTCTGAACCCGTCTTTCCATCCGATCTTTTTTCCTTCTTCGTAAGTTCTGCCATAATAGGATATCCCAACTTCATAGATGCGAATGTCTTTTATTCTGGCGATCTTCGCAGTTACCTCGGGTTCAAATCCAAATCGTTTTTCGTTTAGTGTAATGTTCTTGATCACATCCGCTTTAAAGACCTTGTAACAGGTTTCCATATCTGTTAAATTAAGATTGTTGAACATGTTGCTCAGAAATGTGAGGAATTTATTTCCCAAACTGTGCCAGAAGAAAAGAATTCGGTGCGGCTTATCACCGACAAATCTGGAACCATATACAACATCTGCAAATCCATTCAAAATGGGATTCAATAAAATAGTGTATTCATTCGGATCATATTCCAGATCGGCATCTTGTACGATCAGATAATCTCCTGTTGCCAATTCAATTGCTTTGTGAATGGCTGCGCCTTTACCCATGTTCACAGGTTGATTGTACAAATTGTAATTGATACCGGATTTAGAACTGAAATAACTTTCAATGGCTTCTTTTGTTCCGTCTTTGGAACAATCATTTACTATGACAATTTCTTTTTTTAATTGTCCGGGTAATTCCACTGCCAAAACTTTATCGAGGATCAGATGAATGGTCTTCGCCTCATTGTAAGCTGGAATTAAAATGGATAAAGTTCCGGACATTCCGATCAGGATTTCACCATTGCACTAACAAGGATGCTTTCAAATAAGAATTTTCCGTCTTCATTTCCTAATTCCTTATCGGCTGCTCTTTCAGGATGTGGCATCATTCCGAATACATTCTTTCCTTCATTGCAAACACCGGCAATATTTTCTAATGCTCCATTCGGATTTCCGGCTTCGTTAACATTTCCGTTTTCATCACAGTATCTGAAAAGGATCTGTCCGTTCGAATTTAATTTCTTCAATGTGGCTTCATCAGCAAAGTATTTTCCTTCTCCGTGTGCAATTGGAATTTTCAAGGCTTTTTCGGTTGGAACTTTAGAGGTTAGAATTGTTGAATTATTCTGCGCTTTGATAAATACGTTTTTGCAAATGAATTTACGACTGTTGTTGTGCAACAATGCGCCTGGCAATAATCCTGCTTCGCAAAGGATCTGAAAACCGTTGCAAACACCGAATACAAATCCCCCTGCATTGGCATGAGTGATCACTTTCTCCATAATAGGACTGAAACGCGCGATTGCTCCGCTGCGCAAATAATCTCCATACGAAAATCCACCCGGTAAAATGATGTGAGTACATCCTTCAAGATCTGTGTTCTTATGCCACAGCTTAACAGTTTCTTGTCCCATGATGGTTTGCAGAACATAGACCATGTCCTCATCACAATTAGACCCCGGAAATACAACAACGCCAAATTTCATTTGAATAGATTTAGAATACAAAAGTAGAAAATTAAGGGAAATCCTAAGAACAGTTTTTGAACAGTTTTATCCGTTAAAACGTTTTGCGAATTAGCTTCCGTTTTTTTCTTGGGAAAGCTATGTATTTGAGCGTTAACACACAAAAAATGACTCGAATTTGCTGTTACCGTCGTGTCTTTGTCTTGTCAGGCAGTTTAAAGAAATGGACCGAAAGTCAAAATTAAATAGATGTGTAGAATAACAAGTACGGTAATATTAATAACAGACCTTTTCTTGTTTACTAAAATTTGCCAATATAATCGAATTATTGAGACTAGAATTAAGACTGATAGCGATAATCCGATGGCAAGATGAGTCAATCCAAATGAAAAAAATTGTGTT
>DAORJH010000107.1:0-7549 GCA_035438925.1 Bacteroidia bacterium
TTTTGTAGCGTTCTTAGAAATGAATTCTTCAAAAGGATGTTTGCTGTATGTTTTCATTTACACAACAAAACTACAACAGACATTCTGTATGGTCAATGCAAAAAATGTGAAAGTTTCATTGATAAATTAATATAGAAATTGTATTAATTCTATACTGAATTTAATTGAATAAAAATTAAAATAAAATGCGATTTGCTCAAGCTATTGGTTCCGTTCCGGTTTCTTTGGATAATACTTCCATGATCTCCATGTTCACTTCAGGAAAATGGGCCATCAGAATTTGAAGTGCGTGTAATGTATCGGAATGTTCTTTGCGGAGAAGCTCTGCTTGCTTTTTTAATCGTTTAGCCCTTTCATCTGCATCAGGCTTGTGACGGTATATTTCAGAATCATGTGTTAATGCCCATGCTTCACCTTCGTGAAATTTTATTTCCCTTCTTTGATTTCTAACCAAATTGATCAATAAAAACAAATGTTCGGGGCATTTAAACACCAAGTATTTCGGGAGTTTGTACTGCTCATTCTCCAATACCAATGAAAGAGTAATTAATTTTAGATCACCAAGATTCGCGTCACAAAAATCTGAATTGTAATGCTTCTTCAAGTAATATGGTCGTGTCCCACCCGCAACATAACTTTCAATTTCGAGATCCTTGTTGTCAATACCAATGTTTTTAAGTTCGCCGGAAGTGAAAATGTGTTTTCCTTTGGCTACTTCATTCTGAAGCGAACCTATCGTCTCCTTTGTAAATGGGAATTTGTTTTCGGCGTTTGTCATGGCTTTAAAATAAGTCGGCGTGAGAATTCAGCTACCTGAGTCCTGCGTACCGCGAAGCACGCCTACACAAATAAACCAAACCTCACGCCTTGACGTGAGCGTTTAAGTTCATCTCTGTGTAGTTTAAAATTTCGCGGTTTTAGGACTCAAAGAATTAACTTTCGCCGATATGTTAGTTTTTTATTTTTTCAAATTTTTCTAAGGTAAATGTAATGAAAGTAAATTTCAATCGAAAATCATTTGAATTGTAGCACTTCATTGGGGAAAATACCACCCCGAATGAAACTTATCAACAGATGGACTAAATATGGACTAAGTCGAAAATAAAAAACCGCAAACCCTTTATTGACGGGGGTTTGCGGTTCAGTGTGGCGGAGAAAGAGGGATTCGAACCCCCGGACCTGTTACAGTCAACAGTTTTCAAGACTGCCGCATTAGACCGCTCTGCCATTTCTCCGGGGCGAAATTAGCAATTTTTTGGATTTACCGTCGAAATTTTCGTAAAATATTGGCTAATTTTAAATGTTGCGCAAGCTTAAAAACATATTCTTTGTATTTGCTCTAACCACCCTATTCGCTTCGTATTCAGAACTTCAGTCTCAATCCATCGTTTACTTCAATCTGGGTGCATTCAATGTGCCTTCACAAAAACCCTTTGTTGAAACTTATTTGACCCTGGTAGGAAGCACCTTCACCAAAAAATTCAAAGAGGGCGGGTATCAAAATTCAGTCAATATTCAGACCATAATAAAAAAAGATAGTGTCATCGTAGCAGCGAATAAATACAATCTTTCCGGCCCCCTTTTCACCGATACGACCAGGATCCCTGCTTTTATCGACAATCAACGCTATCCCCTGGAGAATGGGATCTATCAAATTGAAATTACCGTAAAAGATAACCATCAACCTAAACAAAAGGCTGTTGAATTCAGACAAAAATTCGATCTTTCGTTCAATCAAGATCAATTATCGGGTTCTTCTATTCAAGTACTTGAGTCATTCAAAAAAGCAGACAAGATCTCTTCCGTCACGAAAAGTGGTTATGACCTCATCCCTTACAATATCAATTATTTTCCGGAGACTCAAAACGAACTTTGTTTTTATTTTGAATCCTATAATTCCGATACAATCCTAGGCAAAGGAAAATCGTTCATCTATTCCTATTACCTCGAAAACAGCGAAAAACGCAACAAGCTTGAATCGTACGCCTCCTTTAAAAAGCAACAAACGGCTAAGGTCAATCCACTCTTGGCCAAAATGGATATCAGTAAACTCGGAACAGGTAATTACAATCTTGTGATAGAACTGAAAGATGAGAACAATGTGGTCAAATATCAGACGCATTATTTTTTTCAACGTTTGAATAGGGCTGTTGACCTGATCTCAATTTACGAATACGATCAGAAGAAAACCGTGACCGACTATTTTGGTAGTTGTAATAATAAGGATACATTGAAAATGTTCGTCGAATGCCTCTGGCCGATCGCAGGAACAACCGATAAAGAAAGGATCATCAATCAAGCCATCAAAAAAGATCCCGATATGATGAAGAAATTTGTGATCGATTTCTGGAAAAGAAGGGCCGCCGATACCGCTAATCCTTTAAAATTATGGGCTGAATATTACAAGGAAGTGCAACAAGTAATGGTTTTGTTCAAATGTGGGAAACAACCCGGCTATTATACAGAAAGAGGAAGGGTGTATCTTCAATATGGAGCACCAAATCAACGTTCACAACAGAACAATGACCTGAATACATGGCCTTATGAGATCTGGCAGTATTACCGTATCACAGATAAAGTGAATGGGCAATTCTCTTCCAACAAAAAATTTGTCTTCGTGAATAAGAATATAGGAGATGACTGTCATAGTTTGGTTCATAGCGATGTTCGGGGCGAGATCTATAACGATCGATGGCCCTTTGAAGTGACCAAAAGAAATACCAAAGGAATAGGAAATCCGGACCAGACAACACCATCCGGAACACAATTCAATCAATTCGAAGAGATCTATAACAACCCACGATGATAAAATGAGCTCCAGTTCAACAGCGGTCGTTATCTTGAATTACAATGGCAAAAAATTTCTCGAAACTTTTTTACCCAATGTGATCGCTCATTCACATCTACACACGATCTACGTGGCTGATAATGCCAGTACGGATGACTCTGTCGACTTTCTGAAAACAAAATTCCCCTCTGTAAAACTCATCCTGAATGAAAAGAACTGGGGATACGCCGGAGGATACAACGAGGCATTGAAAAACGTAAAAGAGGATTACTGCATGTTGCTGAATAATGATGTAGAAGTAACTCCCGACTGGCTGGAACCTTTGATCAGATTACTCGATAATGACAAACAGATCGCAGCTTGTCAGCCTAAAATGCTTTCGCATGCAGTAAAAGATGAATTTGAATATGCAGGTGCTTCCGGTGGTTTCATTGACAAATACGGATACCCATTCTGCCGGGGAAGGATTTTTCATCACCTGGAAAAAGATCAGGGACAGTACAACGATTCAAAAGAAGTTTTTTGGGCAAGCGGAGCTTGTCTTTTTATCCGAAATGATCTTTTTAAAAAAATGAATGGATTTGATGCCGATTTCTTTGCACACATGGAAGAGATCGATCTATGCTGGAGACTCAAAAATGCAGGATACAAGATCTATGCAGAACCATCTTCCATCATCTATCATGTAGGAGGTGGAACACTGAACAAAGTATCACCACATAAAACATTTTTGAATTTCCGAAATAACCTGATCACACTGACCAAAAATCACCCGAAAGGTTTCCTGTGGCTGAAAATATTATTCAGATTAAAATTAGATGGAATTGCAGGGATCAAGTTCTTGTTCGAAGGACAATTCTCTCATTTCTTCGCTGTCATTCATGCACATTTCTCCTTCTACGGCAATTTGAATTCCACTTTGAAGAAAAGAAAAGAACAACAAAGACATGGAGCTGTGCTTTCGCTCTCTCAGGCCTACAATGGAAACATAGTGTTGGAATCCTTTTTAAGCGGAAAGAAAAAGTTCTCAGAGCTTAACAAAGGCTTTATCAAATAACCTGCTTCTCCCCTTTTTTAGAGATCAGGTACAAACCGGCAAAAGTGAACAGACCATTTATCAGAATCAATTCATTGCCTATTTTGTAACCACCGAAAATATTCTCGGAAAGGTTTTTCAAACCTAAGCTCATGTGCAATTTCTTTTCGTACCATTCAGGACTGCAAAGAACATCTAAACTTAAAATGACAAAAAGTGCAGTGATGCATACCGGCCATATTCTCTTATCATTCAACACACGATCGGTTAAAATTCCAAATGAAAATAAACCCAACAATGGTCCGTATGTAATGCTGGCAAATTTTAAAATAAAGTCAATGATCAGCTTATCATTGATCGCTTTGAATATCAGAACCATGATAAAAAAGGCTACTGCAAATGAAAAATGCACTTTGAGTCGGGTCTTTCTTTTTGCACTTTCGCTTATATCTTTCTCTTTTAAATTCAAAATATCAATGCAATAACTGGACGTGATCGATGTGATTGCACCGTCTACACTTGGGAACAATGCTGAAATCAAAGCCAGAATAAAGATCACGCCAATTGCCCCGCTAAACGTATCACTCAAGGCAATCGTAGGAAAAAGATCATCCGGCGCTACTGTCAAGTTCTTGGATGCAGCATACAAATGCAACACGCCTCCCAGAAACAGAAATAAAAAATTCACTACTACTAATATAATCGAGAAAGAGATCATGTTCTTTTGCGAGTCCCTCAAATTCTTTACACTGATGTTCTTTTGCATCATCTCCTGATCCAAACCCGTCATGGCAATGGCAATAAAGGCTCCGCCAATGATCTGTTTCAAACAAAAGGTGCCTGACATCACATCCATGTTAAAGATCCTTGTATAATCCTTCTCCTGCATTTGATGCAGCACACCACTCATATCAAGCCCCATGCTTTTTACAATGAAAAGTATGCACACGATCAAACCGGTTAACATACCTGCCGTTTGCAAAGTGTCAGTGTAAATTATTGTTTTAACTCCTCCTTCAAATGTATAAAGCAGGATCAGTGCTAAAATGACAATGGCAGTCAGCTCAAAAGGAATATTGAGTTTATCGAAAATAAAGATCTGAAGGATAGAAATGACCAGGTACAGCCTTGCCGTAGCACCAACCAGTCTCGATAGAATGAAAAAGAAAGCACCTGCCTTGTGGGCGTTCACTCCAAATCTTTTTTCGAGATACGTGTAAATGGAAGTAAGGTTCATTCGATAATAAACTGGCAAAAGCACAAAAGCGATGACCATATAACCGATCAGATATCCGATCACTATCTGAAAATAAAGAAATCCGTTCGTGCCAACCCCACCCGGTACACTGACAAAAGTAACCCCGCTTAAGCTTGTTCCGATCATACCAAAAGCCACCAGCATCCAATTGCTGTTCTTATTCCCAATGAAAAACGAATCATTATTAGAATTTCTACCTGTGAGCCAGGCTACGGCCAGCAGCAAAACAAAATAAGAAACGACTACTGTGAATAAGAGGATGGGCGACATGCTAATGGCAAAGTTTCAAATATTTGAACTTGGAAATGAGCATCCGGGAAATAGTTCTAAACAGTAGGCGCGTTAATAAGATAGAAAACAATGGATTTAAATAGTTCTGAACAACAGAAAATTTAGCGATAAGGGTTGGATCATTATAATTATTTTTACATGGTGGAATTCAGTTCAAAGATCATAGAGCAAGCTGTAGCGGCATTTTCGCAATTGCCGGGTGTAGGGAAAAAGACCGCACTGCGTTATGTTTTGCATATTGTGAAGCAAGACACGCGTGCCGTTCAGTCACTTAGTGCTGTGATCCAAAGCCTTAAATCCGATCTGAAATACTGCAGCCGCTGTCATAATATTTCTGAAAGCGAACTTTGCCTCATTTGCTCCAACAGCTCGCGCGATGCGTCATTGATCTGCGTGGTACAGGATTACCGAGATGTGCTGGCCATTGAGAACACTTCCCTTTTTAAGGGACATTATCACGTTCTAGGTGGACTCATTTCACCTTTAGATGGCATTGGACCTTCCAATCTGAACATTGATTCTTTACTGGAAAAACTGGCTGACGGTGGTGTGAAGGAGATCATTCTTGCTCTCAATGCCAACATGGAAGGAGAAACTACTTCCTTCTATCTATTTAAAAAAGTAGCCTCCTTCCCTATTCGTCTCAGCACCATTGCCAGAGGCGTTTCTGTAGGTGATGAATTGGAATATGCCGATGAAGTGACACTCGGCCGATCCATCGTCAATCGTATTCCTTTCGATACAGTAATGAAAAAATAATTGGGCATACCAGCTAAAATACTTACTAAACTTAGCATAGCCGTCATTTTTTGTTGTTGTAGCTTCTCTTTCGCCCAAAAACTTGACTCACTTCAAAGAGCAGTGTATGCAATGAACGATGATACTATTAAGGTAAAAAAACTACTCTTACTCGCCGGTAAATATCAAAAGCTACATCTTAAGGATTCTGCCCTGAAGAATTTCAATCTAGCATATTCTACTGCTGAAAAATTAAAAATGACAAGAAGTATGGCCAATATTTCCGCTTCAAAAGGTGCATATTTAAGAGAAATGTCTTCCTTTCTTGAGTCTAACGCAGAATACACAAAAGCTCTTGTTCTTTCTGAAAAATTAGGAGACAAAACAAATATTTCATTTGCCTATAATTACTTGGGAATGAATTATACCGATTTGGGTGAAATGAACAAAGCGCTTGAACATTTCATGAAGTCACTTAAAATTAAAGAAGAATTGAATGATAGAAAAGGGATCTCCACCACTTATAATGGTCTAGGGAGTATGTTCTTGAACAAAGAAGATTACGAAAAGGCCATCTACTATTTTAGTCAATCATTAGTAATTAAACAAGAATTGAATGATAAGCGTGGTATAGCGATCTGCCTCAATAATCTTGGCAATGCATACAATGCAATGAACAACAACGACAAAGCATATGATTACTATTTAAAATCAATGAAATTGAAAGAAGAAAGTGGAGACAAAAAATCGTTAACCTCTACATATGCTAACATTGGTATCATTCACAAACAAAAAGGAGAATATGAAAAAGCGCTTGAATACTATCAGAAAGCTGTAAAGAATGATATTGAAAATAATATTACTTCCGGCTTAGTTGGAGCATATGCTAACATGGTAAATGTTTTTCTCATTCAAAAAAAATACAAAGAGGCCGAAGAACTTATTTCAAAGGCTGATGAGATCGCAAAAGCCTCCGGGTCAAAAGAAGACAAAGTTACATTGGAGTCTACCAAAATGAGGCTTGACACAGCTATTGGTGATTTTAAAAGTGCATTCTTGCATCAAAATTCTGCTTATAAACTTGAGAAGAGTATGATCAAGCAACAGAACACGCAAAGTGTTGCAGAATTGCTCACTCAGTATGAAAGTTCCAAAAAAGAGCAGCAAATTGCCATGCTAAATAAAGACAAAACTCTGAAAATGGCAGAAATTGAAAAACAAACGATCACTCTTCAGAAAAACCAGCAAAATCTATTATTACTTGAAAATGAAAATAAAATAAAGGAATTGAATCTGAATAGACAGCAAGAAGAATTGGAAAAAAAGAACATGCTGGCAGAGAATCAAAAAAAGAATATTGATCTTCTTAATAAGGATAAAGCTTTAAATGAGGCTGAGGCGAAACAAAAAGAAAGTCAACTCAAATTACAAAGAAATG
>DAORJH010000108.1:0-7489 GCA_035438925.1 Bacteroidia bacterium
CCTGTAAACCAATTTGTTTGTGGCCCGATCGGCATTGCTGTCTGTGATCTAGAAATCACAGAGGTTACTAATAAAAAGGCGATGATTAATTTCTTCATTTTGATAAATTAAAATTGCTGTACGATATCGTTTCTGTTCTTAAATGCATTGATGATCAAATTCGGATTCTGTTCTATCCAAAGATTTAATTTTTCATGATACGATTTATCCATTTTCATGTCTTTTCCCAATTGAGGAAATGTGCTTTGTGAGATCAGGACCTGTGCATCTTCATTTGATATATTGGGATTGCTGAGTCGATCCATGATCCGTGCTTTCGCTTTTTCAAAATTATAAGTGTAACCACTGTTCACATCAGAAGGAGGAGTTGTTTTTTCCACTTTCTTCTGAGCAGAAATTGTAAATGCAGAGAACATTACAATTAAAAAGGCAAAGGTTTTCAGGTTTTTCATTTTATGAAATATAGTGTTTGACTAGTTGATTTTCAGAGTACTAATTTAAGACAAAGTAGCCCATTTTTAATGCGATTTATCTAACCACCAACTCTGATAGAATAACCCAATGGAATGATTCACTCAAACTGATATTTATCAGTTTCGGGATCTTTTCCGGCTTCTACCTTTTTTATTGGATATAAAATCTTGATTAATAATACTTTAGAACTAATAATCTCTGAGATTATAGGAAATGGAATGAAGTTCTATTGCAACTGAAACAATGTCAAATAATGAGTCCCTTCTACCAACATGTCCGAACAGATGTTCTACATCCTCAACTCGTAATACATCCCTTACTACCGCATGGGCTTCGGCGATTCGTAAGGAGATCCCTCTTACTTTCAGTTCAAGATACAGTTTTTTGATGAACTTTGCACCGGCAGAGTCAATGTATGCAGAAGTACTGAGGTCGATGATGACAACAGACAGATCATTACTTCTCTTCACTTTCTCCATAATACCTTTATGAACGTTATTCACATTAAAATACAACAAAGGAGATTCCACTCGAAGTAGCAACATATGGGGAATTGTATCGTTATCAGGGTGTCGAGCAAGATCACTGAAGCGATTGGTACCCGGTATCCTTCCGAGAAAAGCTATATGAGGAGTGGACACCGTTTTTATTATTAATATAAGTGAAACAACTGCACCTAATACCACACCGTGAAGTATTCCAAACATCAAGACAGAAACGAGTGCAGTCATTGCAATGAAGAACTCCATTTTGTTCACCATCCATAATCGCTTGATCTCCTTAAAGTCTACCAAACCTTTGATAGCTACGATCACAACAGCAGCAAGAATTACTGTGGGCAGATCTTTCAATAAGGAACTGAAGAACAAGAGGCATAAGGCAATACTGAAAGAGGCAAATACAAGTGACATCGGTGTTTTTGCTCCAGCTTTCTCATTCACGGCAGATTGCGACAATCCACCACTTACAGGATACCCTCCTCCAAAAGCAGTTCCCATGTTAGCAGCTCCTAAAGCTAACAACTCCTGTCGTACATCAATTTCCTGTCCTGATTTCTTTGCCAGCGTTTTAGCAGCCGATACACTTTCAATAAAGGCAAGAAGAAAACAGGCAAAGGCAAGAGTAGCATCATTCTCGAAATCCTTCAGGTGAAAATGAGGCAGTGATAACTGGGGTAAACCGGAAGGAATGATTCCGACTGTTTTGAACCCCATTTCACCTAATGAAGTAAAAGTCATAAGCAATGTGGCTATGATCACCACCAGTATGGCTACCGGTTTACCTGGTAAAAATTTATCACCGGCTATTAAAAGTATCAGAGCACTGATTCCGAAAATGAGAATGATGAAATTCGTATCGGGCAACTGGTAAAAAAGAATTTTGGCGCGTTCCACAAAATCATGTCCACCACCCGGAACACCGAATATTTTAGGAACCTGAGTAAGCCCAATAGTTAAAGCTGCGCCGGCCTTGAATCCAACCAATACTGTTTCGCTTATGAAGTTGATGATACTACTCAAGCGAAGAAAGTAAGAAAGAATGCTCATGGCGGCAAACAGAACCGTCGTAACTGAAGCGATCTCAGCCCATTTATGTTCATCACCTTCCGCCAAAGCACCAATTGCAGTTCCTATAAGTATAGAAATAGCGGAAGTTGGACCGATAGCTAATTGTTTACTGCTTCCAAAGATGGCGTACATCACGCCACCGATAAGGTAGCCGTAAATGCCATACTGTGGTGGTAAACCTGCAAGTGTTGCATAGGCAAGTGAAACCGGTATGGCATAGGCAGAAAGCGTGAAGCCTGAAACTACATCCGACTTAAGCAGATCGAAATTATAATTCGGAAGCCAACTTAGTATTGGAAAAATTTTTTTCCACATAGAAGTTTAAATAATTCTGAATCTGCATTGGTGCAAGATCAGCTTTAAAGTTATCAATAATTTCATTATAGAGCAGGGCTTCCTCTCGGCATTTTTTTAATTTCTATCACTCAGATCTTCATTCCGACTACCATCATGTCATCAACCTGATCTGTTTTCTTCTTCCAGTCTTCATACGCTTTCGCCAACATAATTTCCTGCTCATTCATAGGTCTAGTACTAACAGAAATCAGAAGATCCTTGAATTTCTTCTTGCCAAATTTCCTACCCTGACTTCCTCCCAACTGATCCGCAAAGCCATCACTGAATATATAGATCTGATCGCCCTTTTGAACAAAATGACTGTGATTCTTGAATGGCTTCAGTTCATGACCTAATTGTGTACCTATTGGAAAATGATCGGCTTCTGTTTCGAGCAGAACTCCGTCCCGAATTGTATACAATGGATTAAATGCACCGGCAAACTGAACGGAGGTTTGTTTCTTATCGAAATAAAGTAAAGCAATATCCATTCCATCTTTTAATTCAGCATCCGGATCATTATGATGCAAGGAACGAATGATCACAGAACGCAACTCATTTAGCGCATCTGCGGGACTGATCAATTCATTGTTGCTGATGATCTCAATTAAAAATGCATTTCCAATCATACTCATAAAACCTGCAGGAACACCATGCCCGGTACAATCGGCCACCGCTATGAACATTCCCTTTTTGGTTTCTTTAAAGAAATAAAAATCACCACTGACAATTTCTTTCGGTCTTGAGAGAACAAAAAAATCACTGAATTTTTTACTGATCGTTTCCTTTGAAATCAGAATAGCATCCTGAATTGTCTTGGCAACAAGAATACTATCGGTCAGCTCTTTTCCATGTATACGAAGAGCTTCTTCATTTCGTTTCCGCTGTGTAACATCCCTGCAAATACCCGAATTGCGTACCAAAACTCCTTTCTCATTAAAGATCGGAGAAGATTTCTCAGCGATCCATCTGATCTCATCTTTGTAATTTATCCTATATTCAATATCGTAAGCAATTCCATTGTCCACTTTCACATTCGCCTCAATAACAATTGGAAGATCTTCGGGATAGACGATCGCCTTAGTACTTTTTCCTGAATAGAAATAATCTTCATCGATGCCCAGCATCTCATTGCAATTCGGACTTACATAATCGTATTTTCTCTCTTGAATATTATATAAGTAGAACACATCATGAATGGTTTCTGTGATCTGTTTGAACATGTTCTCACTTTTTGCCAGTGTAGTATTGACCTCTTCTATCTCCTTATTTCGTTTGTCGAGTTCTGCATTGATCCTGAGTTTCTGTTTATAACCTTTATAAAGAAGACCGATCAGGATCAACACAACACCAAATCCTGCGACAAAAAGATTACGAAGATTGGTTTGCTTGCCCACTTCATATTGTTGTTGTGCGATCTCGAGATCCTTTACGCGCAATTTTTCTTCCTGTAATTCCTTTTCCAGCTTTTGGTTCATTCCGGAGAGGCTGTACATCTGACGTTGCTTTTTTATATTCACCGAATCATCGTATTGATTCGAGATACGATAAAATTCGCTTCCCTCTTTTTCCTTACCCAAACCATGATAGCAATTGGCCATGGAACGAGTAATATCGTGAAGCACATCATAGTTATTGCTTTTTTGCTTTGCCAGATCAAAGGCTTTTTGCAGGTACAAAAGAGCTTGGTTATAATCTTTGTTCCTTGATTCAAAATTATTCCCGAGAATATTACACAGAAAAACAATGTTCTCATTGTCCTTTGATTCTTCAGCGATCTTTAATCCACGGAGTCTCAATTCCTCTGCCTTTTTATAATTCCCTACAGCATCTTGAACCCGCGCTGTTTCATTAAGGGAAGCAGCTATTTCAGATTTACTTCCCAATCTTTCACGAATTGCCAGACTTTTAGAGTAATTATCCAAAGCATCTTTAATATACTTATTCTTCCCTTGAAAACCCTCGTAAATATTTCCGATCGCGCTCTAGGCGTAGGATGATGCGAGCTCATCGCCAATCTCCATGCTCAGTTCAAGACTTTTCTCATAATACTCTTTTGCTTTATAAGGATCATAGGGTCTGTAAACAAAACCTATATAACGGTAAACGCTCTGAAGCGTTTTTTTATCATTCACATTCTCTGCGCAACGCTTTGCTTCAATTAAATAATTCAGGGAAACTTCTTCATTCCCCTGGAAGTAATTCCACTTTCCCAGATCTGCAAGCGTAAGTGCAAGTCCAGCCTGATCATTCAGCTTCTTTGCTTTGGCCAAGCCATTTTCGGCATAACGGATAGAATCAGTCGCCTGATATAACTTATGCAGAAGAAAGATCTGTTCCGTTTCACTGAGCGTGTTATTAAAACGTTCACGCAATGAATCGCTGTTCTTTGAATTTTGTGAACTTACATTCAAAAAAAACAGGAATGAAGCAAAAGAGAAAAAATATTTAAGAGGGGAGTTCAAGTCTAATCTCGCACAATTCTTTCGAATGGATAATTTACAATACGGGAATAGAGATCGCATTCCTCCAGACCATCCTCATCCTCCTCAAAATGAAACCATTTAATGATCAGTTTTTTATCCTTTAGGAGCACAGATTTACTTTTCTCAAGAAAATTAAGTAGGAGTTTACTGAAAACAGAATTGATGTATTCGATATCCAGTTCTATGATCGTTGTTTCGCATGGTGATTCGCAGTACAGGTTGAGCCAATCTTCCAGCTTTTTATAGAACACTTTAATATTATTTGAATTGGCCTTACCTGAAAAATGGAGAATGCCGGATTTAGCACTGAAGTTGATTCGTGGTGTTCCATCCGTGCGGGGAATGATGAGATCTTCCATACAATACGTTTAAACTGTTCACTTAAAGAAAACCAAAATTTGCATGGTATCAAAATAAAAATATCAAAATTCTATGAAACATCCTTTTTGAATTATCAATCACACTGTTTTTCTGTCAGAATAATGTTTTCTTCCATCAATTTTTCATGTATGAATATCTAAATCCGATTTAGGACTCAATGGACATTACATTATTGCCAGTTAAGCAATATTCCTATCTTTGATCTAAGAACTTTACTGGAACGTTCAATTGCTGGCAGATATACTCATACACACCAATTTCACACTTTTTTACAAAGGAAGTCATAGCGAGAATCCATCCATTAATCTGGTTACTATTGCAGAGAATAACCTGAGTCTTACATTAAAAAAAGCACTTGTAAAAAAACTATCCTATATCATTATTGAAGCGGTTCAAAATATTGAAAGATACAGCTATCAAACCAATGAGCAGGAAGATTTTTCACTTATCTTCTCTGATGTAACAACATTTCACGTGATCACAGAGAATTTGATTGAGAATAAAAATGTGGAACAATTAAAGAACCGGTTGGATTCTGTGAATGCGAAACACGAGGAGGAGCTGAACGAGTTTTACCTACAACATCTCAATTCAGGTGAATACACAACGAAAGGTGCAGGACTAGGACTGATCGATATGGCCAGGAAAAGTAAAAATAACCTCAGTTATCTTTTCACCAAAAAAAATGACGAACTTTCTTCCTACAGATTACACATTAAGATCCCGATCTCTGAAGATGGGATCCACATGGTCAATCAAGAAAGAACAACAAGAATAATTAATGAACTAACTGATAAATTCTTATCCCACAGAAGCACGCTCTTTTACAGCGGGGATTTTTCAAACACTTTTCTTCAGTCGCTGCTGATGATGGTGAAGAATTCGAAAAGATCGGAGAAACTTTCACTAAGCACTAACTTTCATCACGCATTGATCGAACTGACACAGAATATACGACGCCATGGAACGCAGATCGATAAAAAAACACTCGGATACTTATGTATTGAATGGAAAAAAGATCGCTTGTGTTTGAGTACTTTCAACCTCATTTCCAAGGAAAAGATAGGTCAACTCACGGAAAAACTGGAATACATCAATCACAACTCGACAGAAGAATTAATGAGTTACAGCAAGAAGGTATTGACTGATTTTTCAACTACAGGAGGCGTGGGACTCATTGATGTTGCACTATTGAGCAGACCCAATAAACTTGAGTTTGATCTTGTAAAAAACAGTAATTTAGGGGACTGCATGCAATTAACCTGCTGTATCAATTATGAGTAAGATCGTACATATCGAGGGTACAGAAGATACTCCTTCTATCCTATTGGATCCTGTTAAGAATGAGATTCGAATCAAGGGAATTTCCATGCCTGAAAATGCATTCGAATTCTATGACCCGATCGAGAAGAAAGCACTCGAAATATTTAAAAACACGAAAGCTACTTTATTAATAGAGATCGAGTTGTTTTACATGAATTCCATGTCAAACAAACAAGTATTAAAACTGATCAAGCAGATTTCTGCCGCTTCGTGTCAGGTAAAAGTGAATTGGAGATATGCTCCCGGAGATACATTGATCAAAATGAAGGGTGAAGAGATCAGGTCTATTTGTTCCAATTTAGAAGTTCTGGTTCAGAAGACTACCTAAAGTCTTATTCCCATAATAAGTACATCATCGATCTGATCAAGATCTCCTTTCCATTCATCTATTGTACCATTCAGTTTCAGTTCAGCTGAACTGAGATCCTTCGTAGTGGCGATCTCCTGTAACAATTTTTCAAAGCGTTTGATATTGAACTTTTCCATTCCTTTCTCTGTTCTTCCAAATTGATCCTGAAAACCATCTGAAAAAAGGAAAAGGCAATCACCATTTTCGAATGCTATACGTTTATCTTCAAAATCCCCATCATTTGCATCCGATCCGAATGAGAGTGCGCTCACCCCATGATAGACCAGTTGACCCTTGCTTTGAACATAAAGTCCGTTTGATAGTCCGGACACCACCATTTCGCGCTCATTTTTATGAATGCTCACCACGGTAATGTCCATTCCATATTCAAGGTTCTCGGGATTCTTGGAAAAAGTATTTTTAATAACGCGATTCAAACCCGATAAGATCCGGCTAGGAACAACTTCGCCTTGTACATTCACGATCTCATTCACGGCGTTGTGGCCAAGTACAGTAAGCATAGCACCCGGTACGCCGTGCCCGGTGCAATCAGCCACCGCTACAAACAGCTG
>DAORJH010000109.1:0-7486 GCA_035438925.1 Bacteroidia bacterium
AATTCTATTTTCTAAGGGGTTTGTAGTTCCGGTAATGGTTTTTGTTGTAGCTCCGGTAAACACAATACTCCCGGTGTTGTTTGGGGCTGCTACTGTCGAAGAGCCTAAAAGATCTAATCTGTCCGTAACATTGATTGACCCTCTTAAAGAGAAGCTATATGTGCTGGGGTTGAGAATTAAATTCTGAGCTGTACTGCTTCCATTGAAATTAATTGTTCTGTTCCCTGCTGATCCAGATGATAAGAATTTATATGTACCGAAATTGAAAGTACCATTCACGCTTCTTACTGTTGAATTGATCACCTCATGCTCAACAGTACCCCCGTTATTTGTGAAAACTCCAGCACCTACTTGCTGAATTGTTCCATGCAAACTTTTCAGGGTCCCTGTAGGGGCCGATAATGTTCCTCCGGCTAAATTCAAATTCACTATATCTAAATTTATTCCGGAAGCATCCAAAACACCTGTATAAGATGCCAGCATATTAATTAGATTCAGTGTATTATCGTTTGGCATGTTACAGTTAGCATTAGAAACAGTGCCGTCAAAAACTACAGTTTCTCCTGCTGAAGGAAATCCAAACATCGGAACCGGATTCCAATTATTGGGATTCTCAAAATCATTGTCCATGTCTGCATTTGTCCAAGTATAGGTTTGAGCAATACCGAAAGACGAAATCAAAATAAACATCAAAATAAATATCTTCTTCATAAGCATAAATTTATTATTACGATAAAGATAAAATATAAATGCTAAAAATCAAAAGCTTTTATCTCTAAAAAAAGGCTATTAGTCGTAATTGGCTAAATTAGCTTTACAAACTTCGTATTTTTCTTACATCTTTAGGTTGTTGGGCTTTGATAATAATTTGATACATTTACGTTTCCTAAAATAAGGACTAAAAAAGTATGATACTTGATCACATTGCACTTAAATTCAAAAAATTAACACTCCTTTTAGTGTCTTTTTTAGGTGCCTTATCCATCTATTCCCAAAGTGGTGCCGTTAAGGGATTTGTTTATGATAAAGCCAATGGTGAACCTGTTCCGTTCTGTAATGTTTATTTCAAAGGCACTACTATTGGCGCGAACACAGACCTCAATGGATTCTTCTCTATTACTCGCATTAAACCAGGAAACTACACCTTGCTGGTAACGAGTTTGGATTTTGACACGATCAATGAAAATATTACTGTTGTTGCAGGAGAAGTGATCAACAAAAAATTCTTTGCAAAGAAAGGCGGAGTAAAACTGCAAGAAGTGGAAGTTTCTACAACAGCTGCTGAGAAAATTGAAAACACCACTGTTGCTATTCAAAAAATAGATCCCATCGTCATTAATAAATTACCGAGTATCGGTGAACCTGATATTGCCCAGTACCTGCAGGTATTACCCGGTGTTGTTTTCACAGGGGATCAGGGTGGTCAGCTTTATATCCGGGGTGGATTGCCGGTACAGAATAAGGTTTTACTCGATGGACTCATCGTTTACAATCCTTTCCACTCCATTGGACTCTTCTCGGTATTTGACAGCGACATCATGAAGAACGCCGATGTGTACAGCGCAGGTTTTGGTGCTGAGTACGGAGGAAGAACTTCTTCCATCATGGATGTTACAACCCGGGACGGAAATAAGAAAAGAGCAAATGGCAAGATCTCATTGTCAACTTTCGGTGCAAAAGCAACAATAGAAGGGCCTTTGAAAAAATTAACAGATGAAGGCAATACAAGCGTTTCCTATCTTCTCTCCCTGAAACATTCTTACCTTCCTCAAACATCCAAGATCCTTTATTCCTACGCTAATCCAAACGGACTGCCCTTTTATTATACGGATGCTTACGGAAAAATGTCGGTGAACTCAACAAGCGGCAGTAAATTCAGTTTATTCGGATTCAGCTTCAATGATAAAGTTGACTACAGTGATATTGCCGCATTCCAATGGCAAAATATTGGCGCAGGATCTAATTTTGTCCTCGTCCCTCCTTCTTCTAATTTACTTGTAGAAGGGGTCTTCGCTTTCTCTAGATACAATATCGGATTCACCAATCCCAGTCTTGAAAGCGATTCAAAGAACAGCAGCGTTCAAAGTGTGAACACGGGCTTTTCCTTCGTAAAGTATGTTGGCAAACAAGAACTGAGATATGGATTTGAAGGGGTTGTAACTTCCACTCGCTTTGAATTACTGAATCCTTATTATGCCAAGATACTTTTAGAAAGGGAGACCATTGATGCAGCCGGATACGTCAAATTGAAGTACATGAATAAAAAGAAAACGATCGTGTTCGAGCCCAGTTTTCGCTTACAGCAATATGCCAGTCTGAATGTTATTTCCCCTGAACCTCGTGGCGCATTCAAGATCAATTTGACCAAAAAAATAAGATTAAAAGGAGCCGGCGGATTCTATAGTCAAACACTGATCAGTGCCAACAGTGATCGCGATGTTGTGAATCTTTTCTATGGTTTCATCAATGCACCTAAAACAGATCAGGTGGCTGACAATTATATGGATCATAACGGTGAACTTCAGAAGCTTTCCAATTCCGTTCAAAAATCGCAACACATGGTTGGGGGTGTGGAATTTGATTTTTTAAAATATTTTGAATTGAATATTGAGACCTATCAGAAATTCTTTTATCAGGTCATTAATACCAATCGGGAGAAGATCTATGACGACAACAAAGAAAACAGTTCCCGTCCGGATGAATACAAAAAGGATTTTATTGTTGAACAAGGCAGAGCAAGGGGATTTGATGTGGTGCTGAAATATGATAAGAAGAAGTTCTATTTCTGGGCTGTGTATTCACTCACTTACAATGATCGATGGATTGGGAATAGTTCTTCCGGACAAGTGTTCAATTATCCCCCTAATTTCGACAGAAGACACAATGTGAATCTGGTTTCATCCTATACTTTTGGTAAAAAGAAGAACATGGAGCTGAATGCAAGATGGAACATGGGAACAGGTTTTCCATTCACTCAAACACAAGGTTTCATCAATCAATTCAATCCACAGGGAAATATCAATTACAATTTCACAACTGCAAATGGTCAGCTGAATTATATACCTGCTACACTTAATGGCGGCCGATTACCGGATTATCATCGACTCGACATTGGTTTCAAGTACAAATACAAATGGAATGAAAGAACAACGTTTGAAATGAATGCAGGCGCTACCAACATTTACAACAGAAAGAACATCTTCTATGTGGACAGGTTCACATTCAAGACCATCAATCAGTTGCCGATCATGCCGAACATCAACCTCAGCTTAACATTTTAAACTCCAGAAATCAATTTCGGGAATTTTTATTTACTTTAGTCAAACAAATCATGGCTTCCAGGATCTATACGAAAACAGGAGACAAAGGTCTTACATCCCTATTAGGTGGAACTCGTTTACCTAAACATCACGTAAGGATCGAAGCATATGGAAGTGTGGATGAATTGAATTCCTATATCGGCTTATTACGCGATCTGATGCCTGAGAAAGAGAAAGCAGAATTGTTGATCAGAATTCAGGACCGACTTTTCACCATGGGCTCTCACCTGGCACTTGATCCTGAAAAAAACACCTTTAAACTTCCTGAATTAAAAGAAGAAGACATTCTGCTACTTGAAAGGTCGATTGATGAAATGGATAAGCTGGTTCCGGAAATGAAATCCTTTGTTTTACCGGGTGGACATATCTGTGTATCGCATTGTCACATTGCGCGCTGCATTTGCCGAAGAGCAGAAAGAGCTGTTCTGCGTTTGGCAGAGAATGAAAAAGTAGAAGAGATCCATTATAAATACCTGAATCGACTTTCTGATTTTCTGTTCATGCTCTCCCGATGGATCACTCTTTACTACAAAGCTGAAGAAATTCCCTGGAAACCGGCAAACTGAATTTATGAAGCCTGAGCAAGTAGTTGATAAAATGATGTCCCATGATCTTTTCAGTCAATGGCTGGGCATCCAAATTCTTGAAGTGAAACTCGGTTACTGTAGGATCAGTATGCGCGTTAGAAAAGAAATGCTCAATGGTTTTGGCATAGCACATGGAGGGATCACCTACTCTATTGCCGACAGTGCACTTGCTTTTGCATCTAATTCGGCAGGAAGAAAAAGTGTGAGCATTGAAACTTCCATTTCACATGTGATCAGTTTAAAAGAAGGGGATGAGATCATCGCGATCGCTGAACTTGAAACCGAAACTCAAAAATTAGGGCATTATAAAGTAAGTATTTCCCTGGCTTCCGATCTTTCAAAAAAAGTCGGCTTGTTCAAGGGAATGGTTTACAGAACATCTTCCAATTGGGATTAAACCTTTGGTAAAATCTGACATCTAAATCAAAACATCGCATATGAAATCAATCAAATTACTTCTGCTAGTTGTTGCTTTGATCGCATCGCTATCACCAATGAATGCTCAAAGGGGACGTCATGCACACCCTCACAAACATCATCCTCACAAAAAAGTTGTCGTTGTAAAACGCAGTCCGTACAGACCACATAAAATTGTTGTTTATCATCCTGCATGGAGACCCGCCTATGCCTATCACCGCCGGTGGATCTTTTGGCCGAAATACAATCTTTACTGGGATAACTGGCGCAATCATTACTATTTCTGGAACGGAACTGTATGGCTCTCACAACCGACGGCCCCTCCTGTTGTTGTAAATGTAAACCTTGAAAAAGAAAAACACAATGAACTCAAGGAAGAAGAGGATGATAATGATGAGATCGGCACTTCCAATTCACAGCATAAAACAGAATACAAGGAAGATTAATAGTTGTAACCGAACTGAGCCTCCTGATAACAATCAGGGGGCTTTTTTTATCATTATTCTTCATGTATTTACCAAAATTCAATGCTTCTTCCCATAATAATATTTAATTTTAAGCATTGATCCATTTTATGAAACAGGCATACATCATTAACGGTACAAGAACAGCAATAGGTAATTTCGGCGGCTCATTGGCATCTATAAGAACAGATGATCTCGCAGCTTTTGTTTTGAAAGAACTTGTAAGGAAGAATCCGGATCTTGATTTCAGTAAAGTGGGCGATGTGATCCTCGGATGCGCCAATCAGGCCGGAGAGGATAATCGCAATGTTGCAAGAATGGCTACTCTTTTAGCCGGATTGCCTGTAACGGTTCCCGGACAAACCGTAAACCGTTTGTGTGCAAGTGGTCTCAGCGCAGCCATGGATGCTGCCCGATACATACAAACAGGAGAGGAAGAATTGATGATAGCTGGTGGAGTTGAGAATATGACACGTGGGCCCTGGGTAATGAACAAAGCAGGTTCAGCTTACGGAAGAGATCAGCAAATGTTTGACAGCAGCTTTGGCTGGAGATTCATCAATTTGAAAATGAAAGAACAGTTCGGTGTAGATTCAATGGGCGAAACAGCTGAAAATGTGGCTGAACTCTATAAGATCAACCGAATAGATCAGGATAAATTTGCACTTTGGAGTCAGCAAAAAGCACAAAAAGCAAAAGCTTCCGGAAGATTTGAAAAAGAGATCAGTCCGATTTCAATCCCTCAGAAAAAAGGCGATCCGATCCTCTTTTCAAATGATGAATTTGCAAAAGCTTCAACATCAGCTGAAGGATTAGCTACATTAAAAACTTCCTTCCGAAAAGACGGAACTGTGACAGCAGGTAATGCGAGTGGATTGAATGATGGAGCTTGCGCCTTACTCCTTGCGGGGGAAAAAGCAATTACCGAGTACAAATTAAAACCTCTGGCAAGAATTGTTTCCTGTGCAGTTGTGGGTGTTGAACCCCGCATCATGGGAATCGGTCCGGTTGAGGCTGCAAAAAAAGCATTGCAAAGAGCAGGAATAAACTTCAATGACCTTGGCTTGATCGAATTGAACGAAGCTTTCGCAGCGCAAAGTCTGGCCTGTTTAAGAGCCTGGGGATTGAGTGATAACGATGAACGAATTAATGTGAATGGTGGAGCGATCTCGTTAGGTCATCCTCTGGGAATGAGTGGTGCAAGAATTCTTCATTCTGCCGCGATCGATCTTCATCTTCATAATAAGAAATATGCCTTGGTTACACTTTGTATAGGAGTTGGACAAGGCTATGCTGTTGTGATTGAAAAATGCTAATTCATTAAATAAAAATAATTGCTAAATAAATTTATATGGTTCGTAATCTTTCTCAAAACCCTTCCGTACTCAGTCAGTTCCTGGCTGAAATCAGAGATGTAAATATTCAAAAGGACAGCATGCGCTTCAGACGAAACCTGGAACGAATCGGCGAAATTTGCGCTTATGAAATAAGCAAAACATTGCAATACGAAAGTGTGAATACAACAACTCCATTGGGAGAATCAGAAAGTAAATTACTGAAAGAGCAACCGGTGGTAGCAACGATATTAAGAGCAGGTCTTCCTCTTCACTTTGGGATCCTTAATTTTTTTGATAAAGCGGAGAATGCATTCATCAGTGCTTACCGAAGACATCATAAGGACAATACCTTTGAGATCGCTTTAGAATATGTGGCGAGTCCTGATTTGAATGGCAAAACGCTTATTCTTTGCGATCCCATGCTTGCAACAGGATCTTCCATTGTTTTAACCTACAAAGCCCTTCTTAAAAGAGGAATTCCTGCACACACACATCTGGTTTCTGCCATCTGCAGTGCGCAAGGCGTTGAACATGTAAAAGCGAATATGCCCAACACCAATTTTACTTTGTGGTGTGGAGCCATTGATGAAGAATTAACCGCGCAGGCTTACATTGTGCCAGGACTTGGTGATGCCGGCGATCTGGCTTTCGGAAGTAAACTCTGATCATGTTTCGTTCGGAAAAGATCTCATTCCGTGATAGCAGGTCAATGAACCGACTTGTTCTTGATTATCTTGAAAAAAAAGAAGAATTAAAACCGTTCTATAACTCTTTTCCTGACAAGAAAGGTTTTCAGGAATTCTTTAGCAAGGATCAATATTCTGAACTGGATAGAAATGTTTTAACAAGATCTCTCCTGACACAATTTCAGAAATGCAAAAATGGAACGGCCTACACCAAAAGTAATATTGAAAAACTTTCCGTAAAAAACTGTTTTACTGTAACAACAGGGCATCAACTTTGTCTCTTCACCGGTCCGCTTTATTTCATTTACAAAATACTCTCAGCTATTCAACTTGCTGAAGAATTAAAACAACTACTTCCTGAAAAAGAATTTGTGCCTGTTTACTGGATGGCAGGAGAAGATCATGATTTCGAGGAAGTGAACCATTTTCACGTGTACGGTAAAAAAATAAGCTGGGAAAGAAATTCAAAAGGACCTGTAGGAAGAATGAAAACAGAAGGGCTGGAAAAAGTCTTAGATGAATTTAAACAGATACTGGAAGGTCATCCCAATTCAGAATACTTACTTTCACTTTTTAAAAGATCCTATCTTGAAAATAAAACACTTTCGGATGCAACACGTTACCTGGTGAATGAATTGTTTGGTGAATACGGCCTGATCATTGCAGAAGGAGATG
>DAORJH010000110.1:0-7438 GCA_035438925.1 Bacteroidia bacterium
GGAGAACAGTAAAAGAAATGTTTGATGTGGAAGCTGCCTTGAATATTTCTATTCTGTATGGAGGAAGTTGCAACGCTGGTAATGCAAAAGAATTGTTCGCTTGTCATGATGTGGATGGTGGCCTTATAGGTGGCGCAAGTTTGAAAACAGCTGAACTTTGTTCTATCATTCATTCTTTCTGATGGATTATTTCGCTTATCATTTCAAAGTAGAACCTGTTGATCCGGGAGCAGAGATTCTCATGGCTGTTCTCTCTGAGAAAAACTTTGAAAGCTTTGAAAATACTCCCGATGGCTTTACAGCGTATATCACAGAAGAGAATAATAATTCATTGGATCTGAGCGATATTCATTTTGAAGAATTGAATTATCGTTTCACCAAAGAAAGGATAGAAAAGAAAAACTGGAATGAAGAATGGGAGAAGAATTTTGAGCCGGTTGTAGTGGGTAATAGATTGAGAATTCGAGCTCCCTTTCATGCTTCAGATCCTTCTTTTCAGCAAGAGATCATCATCATGCCCAAAATGAGTTTCGGTACCGGACATCACCAAACTACACGACTGATCTGTTCTGAAATGTTTGAAATGGATCTCAAGAACAAAAGAGTTCTTGATATGGGATGTGGAACAGGGATATTGGCCATACTGGCAAAAAGACTCGGTTCAACAGATGTAATCGGTATTGATATTGATGAATGGAGCGTTGAGAATTCAAAGGAGAATTGCGAAGTGAATGCTTGTCCGGAGATAAAGGTCTATTTAGGGGATGTTGATCTTCTTGAAAAGGAAAAAGAATTCGACATCATTTCAGCAACCCTAAACAGAAATATTCTTTCAAAGCAGATCGCTGTTTATTTTGAAAAAACGAAGAAGAATGGTCACTTGCTGCTAAGTGGCTTTTTTAAAACGGATGTAGATGAATTGAAAATGAAAGCAGAAGCCGTAGGTTTCACCTTTCTCCATTCATCTACGGATGGAGAATGGGCAATGATACACTTACAAAAGTAAATTATCTTTCTTTCTTGAACGTTCCGAATGCAAGTGGATTTTCAGTCAACTCAGCATGCATCTTTCTGTTCTTGTAAATATCCAATGCCATGTAAATTGCTTTTTTGAACGATTGTTCATTGGCAATGTTCTTTCCGGCTATCTCGTAAGCTGTTCCGTGATCCGGACTTGTACGAACTGCTTTTAAACCTGCAGTAAAATTAACTCCGTCTTCAAACTCTAATGTTTTGAAAGGAATGAGTCCCTGATCGTGATACATGGCTAGGATACCATCAAAATTCTTGTAATTACCATTCCCAAAAAATCCGTCAGCGCCATAAGGTCCATAAACAAGCCCACTTACCTGCGTTTTTTGAATAGCAGGAATAATGATGTCTTTTTCTTCAGATCCAATGGTGCCATTATCTCCGGCATGTGGATTCAAACCAAGCACTGCGATCTTTGGTTTACGAATGCCGAAATCTTTGATCAGAGATTCATGTAATTGCGCCAGCTTTTTGCTAACCGATTCGATCGTGATCTTGGAAGGAACATCTTTTAAGGGTGTGTGCCCGCTTACCACGGCAATTCGCAATCCTTTCTCAGAGCAAAGAAGCATGAGTGGATCACCACCTAGCTTTTTCCCAAGGTATTCTGTATGTCCTACCGAAGCAAATTCACTGCTTTGAATATTGTTCTTGTTGATAGGAGCAGTTACCAAAACCTCTATCTGATGATCAGCCAAAGCCTGCGTTGCTTTTTCCAGTGAAATGAATGCGTATTTTCCTCCAACTTCTGTTGATTTGCCCATTTCAATATTCACTTCTTCATCATAGCAGGGAAAAACATTCACTTTTTTTGTATTCAACTGCGTGAGATCCTTCAATGGATGAAAATTGAATTCTTCCAATCCCAATACTTTTCTGTAATAGGAAACTGTTTTCTGGGATGAAAAGAGAACAGGAGTGCAGATCTCTATGATGCCCGGTTCAAGTAAAGTTTTCAGGATAACTTCTAATCCGATCCCATTTACATCTCCCTGAGAAATTCCGACAATTGTTTTTTCGCTCATAATCTTTTTATTTTATACCGTATTTGGTTTTATATCTATTGTAAAGTTCAGTCTGCTTATTATTGAGATCTACTTTTTTACCGGCGATCCAGGCAAACTGAATGTTGTTGGTTCTGATATCAAAAAGATCCCCTTCGCTAATGATGAAGCTCGCAAGTTTTCCATCCTCAAGACTTCCGACTTTGTTATCTATACCAATGATCTTAGCTGCATTCAATGTAACACTGGCTAAAGCCTCTTCTTTTGTCAGACCATAGGCAATGGCTGTTCCTGCATTGAAGGGAAGGTTTCTGCTTTGCGCTGCTTCCATATCTCCTTCAAGTTGTAAACAAAAAAGGACGGAATCTTTTTGCAATAATGCTGGAAGACTATACATCAAGTCTACTGCTTCATCTGCTCTGTCAGGAAGGTCATGCACTCTGCTCAACATCACGGGTATCTTATTTTTCTTTAGTTCTTTTGTTACCTTATAACTCTCTTTGCCTCCAACGATCACTGCTTTTTTAATGCCGTAATTCTTGACAAGATCGATGGCAACCAAAATATCTCTAGCTTTTTCTGTATGAATATAAAGATTGCTTTTCCCGGTGAAAATCCCTCTCATTGCTTCAAAACGGATATTTTTTTCCTGATTGGACGATGAATGCGCATAAGCAAGTGCATCCATAAAGAATTTCTCCATGTAATTCTTATCATCGGTGTATTTTTTGGATGCCGGCGATCCTTGTTCTCCTTCTTTTTCGGGACGCGCAGAACTCATTTGAGGAAGATTCAGATGTATACCGTCATCTGCTTTCAATACTGCATCCTCCCAGTTCCATCCTTCCAATGCCATGATGGATGATGAGCCACTGATCAATCCTGAACGAGGTGTACATTGCGTGTAAAGGATACCATTTGTTTTGATAGTAGGAATGATAGCGTTATCTGTATTGTAGGCGATCAAGGTACGGATGTGTGGATTGATATGACCGATCTCAGAAAAATCACGGGTAGCTCTTACGGATTCAGCGTCATGCAGACCTAGAACATTATTTGGATTGATGAGTCCTGGATAAATGTGTTTTCCTTCCACATAGTAAACAGTGTCATAAGAAGCCGGATTTAATTTCAATCCTTTGGCCGATCCAACCATTTCAAATGTGCCGTTGTTCACGGCAATGACTGCGTTCTCAATGATCTTTCCGTTACCAAGATGAGCTGTTCCACCAAAGACAACAAAATGGTTTTGTTTTTTCTGTGCCACACCGATCGAACACAGCAAAAAGATGAATAAGTAGGATAAAATATTTTTCATGTTCGTTTATCTGTGTTCTGTTGTTTCTTCTGCAACTCCTTCCATGGTATCGCAGTGGTATAATTTTTGTCTTTTTCCTCTGTGCTTCACCGTCTTTGCTCCATTTTGTTTTTGTTTCAACAACAAAGCAACTAACCTAGCTCTTTCTTCTCTGATGTTTTCACGCAGCCGAAGGTCGGTCTCTCTGTCAAAATAGATATTTCCATCGATGATCGTCTTGTTCACTTTTGCGTAAATACTCAATGGATGATCATTCCATAGAACAAGGTCCGCACATTTTCCCGGCTTAATGCTTCCTACTTCTTTGTCAAGATGCAACATGATGGCTGGGTTCAATGTGACAAGCTTTAAAGCCTCGGTTTCACTGAGTCCACCGTATTTTATCGATTTCGCCGCCTCTTGATTCAATCTTCTTCCCATTTCTGCATCATCACTGTTAATGGCAGTGGTTATTCCCATTCTTGTCAGGATTGCAGCGTTATAAGGAATAGCTTCCATCACCTCATTTTTATACGCCCACCAGTCAGAGAAACTCGAAGCACAAACACCATGCGCTTTCATTTTATCTGCAACTTTATATCCTTCCAAAATATGGGTAAAGGTATTTACTTTAAATCCGAAGCTGTCCGCTACATGCATGAGCATATTTATTTCGCTTTGCACATAACTGTGACAGGTAATGAATCTTCTTTTATTGAGTATCTCTGCAATGGCATCCATTTCAAGATCGCGACGCGGAGCAGGTGCATTATTTTTCCCTTTCGCTTGTACTGTGAATTTTTTCCAGTTGGAATCATATTCTTTGGCTCTGGAGAAAAAATCATTGTACACCTGTTCAACTCCCATTCTTGTCTGAGGAAAACGTACAGAAGCATGATCGCCCCAGTTACTTTGTTTCACATTTTCTCCCAATGCAAACTTGATGAATTCATCTGCCTTCTCAAATTTCATATCCTCAGGAGCATGACCCCATCTTAATTTGATGATGCCACTCTGACCACCAATGGGATTGGCTGAACCATGAAGCAATTGAGCTGAGGTAACTCCTCCGGCCAGTTGACGATAAATATTAATGTCATCTGAATTGATCGCATCTCCCATTCTCACTTCTGCGCTGCTGGCTTCTGCACCTTCATTCACTCCGTTGCTAATGGCAATGTGACTGTGCTCATCGATAATACCGGGAGTAAGATGCATTCCTTTTGCATCGATCACTTTCAACTTGCTGAATTTAGAAACATCCAGGTCTTTTCCGATCTTATTGATCCTCCCTTGAACGATCAAAACATCGCTCGCTCTCAGGATAGAATCGCCTTCATTGGTCCAAACATCTGCTCCTTTGATCAACAATGCATCGTAATCACCTTTTGTTTTATTCAGCTTATCTTTTGTTTTTCCTTCTGCATCAGGAAGCGGAACTCCGTAGGCCATGAAAGGATAAAGAACTTTTCCGGCAGGTACGATCTTTTTAGGACTATTCTCCTTTTTCGTGCGAGAGGTATCGGCTTCCAAAAAGGTAAGGGTGAATGGAAACCATTTTCCATCGGCCCACTGACCTTTACCGGAAAAACTTTTTGTAGCAGCGTCATATGCACCACTCAAACGAACCGTACTTGCTGTATCTTCAGAAAAAGAAAAGCTAAGTATATTATTTAAAAATTGATAAGAGACAGACTTCTTCGCCGTGTCCTCTTTGATACTTGCGTTTGGTTTAACAGGATCGCCTGTGAAGAACAAATTCCAGTTCTTTCGGTCTGTTTTGAGTGCGTATTTCCCTCTGAAATCTGCCGGATCGAGATCTGAATAGAAATCCGGTTCTCCATTTACAATATGAGCCAATATAACTGCATCTTCTTCAAAAATGGGTTTATTTGAAATGAAAAAATTGGCATATAGCTCTTTTTTTATGGCACCGATCTTTCCACTTGCATTGATGAGAGCAGCCGGTGTACTTGTCAACGCTTTCAATGCGGCCTTCTCTGACAAACCATGTTGAATTGCCTTTCTCAGATTCGGTAAAAATTCACTTTTATTTTTCAGATCACTGCTGGTCAAGCAAAAACTGATACCGTTCTTTTCAAAAGCAGCAGGATTGGTCGGTGCCAGTTCCCAATGCAAAAGATCAGATAAGGGAATGTTCTCAGCATCATAAGGATCTTCTACATCCAACACCTCAGGAAAATTAAGGGGAAGAATATACCGTAAACCGGTTTCTTTTATTTCGTTGATTCGCTGGTATTCATTTCCACCTGCCTTCACGATATACGAAACACCAAACTCCTTTGCGATCTTAGCAACACGTAAAGCATTGTATTTATCGTTCGCTTCCATGAAGGCCGGCAATTCTTTTAATTTGTTGAACGCATCAAGCGAAATATTGAATTCTTTTTTGTCGCTGTTCTTGTACCATTCGGCATCGTAATAGGTTTGTCTGAGTAAGGCAATGCCTCCGGTCAATGAACTTGGATAATCCTGTGGAGAGCTTCCTTTCACCAAAGCATAATTCCCGGCAGCTTTTTCTGATACAATACTCAAATTCTCTTTTGAATTATTGTTAAGGTTGGCAAGAACTGCACTGCCTCTTACGATCCCATCTTTCGGACAAGAAAGCACTGTTCCGAATCCGGCCTTTTTCAACTGCTCGGCCTTGTCTTTTGCGTGAACAAAATGTTTGTAGGAATCATAATCTGCCTTAACGGCCATGTTCCATCCATAAGCACCTTTCAGATTACTTTCCATTAAGGGATTCGGAGTAACATTTGGCTGATATTTATTTTCAGGCACACCATAATCACTATACAGATCGATGAAAGAAGGATAAATGTATTTTCCTTTCAAGTCAACCGGAATTGCGTCATTCGGAATAGGCAGTTTCACTCCCACATCCACGATCTTCCCATCCTTTACGAGCAATACAGCATTGTTCAACAATGTTTCGTGATCGGTATAAATATTTGCATTGATGAGAGCATATAGCGTATGCACTCTAAAAGGTGCTCCGTTGGTAGGAAAAGTGCTCTGAGCCCTGGCTGAAAAAAAGCCCGAAAGCAAAAATATGAAGGCAAATATATTTTTTAACATAAAGCAGTAAATTTAATAAGATAAAAGGCATTTATAGTACTTTATTTACAGGCATATTGTTAATTTTGGACTAAAATTAAACTATGGTAAAAGGTATTGCTCACACACATTATTTAGTCGTTGTTCTGTTTTTGCTAATTTATGTCGCAAAAACTGTTTTGTTATTAAGTAATAAGAGTGATTTATTGGCAAAATTCACCAAGAAAGTGAAAGTTCCCGAAATGATCATCAGTTTTTTGTTCTTGGCAACAGGCATCTATTTAATGACGCAATTGGTTACCATTCATTATCTCATGTGGATAAAGATTGCCCTGATCCTGATCTCAATTCCACTTGCGGTGATCGGATTCAAGAAATCGAACAAGATCCTTGCCTCCGTTAGTTTGCTTTTAATTACAGCCAGTTTCGGACTTGCAGAAGTAGCTGCGAAAAAGAAAATGCAAGCTGATAATTCCGCAATTGCGTCAAACGATGGAAAAGCCTTGTATTTCAATAATTGTTCCATGTGTCATGGAGATGATGGAAAAATGGGTACAATGGGTGCTAAGGATCTAAGTGCAACTGCTATGAATGCTGCAGCCATAAAGGAAGTGATCCTTCGTGGACAGAATTTAATGAAACCTGTGCCGGTGAGTGAAGAGCAAGCAGCATCTATTGCAGCTTATGTGGAGAGTGAAATGAAAGGGCATTAGTTTTTCTTCTTGGCTAAATGAAAGAAAAAAGTACCACCACTGCCATTCCTCAGCATTCCTGTGTACTTATCGGAGTGATCAATAAATTTCAGGATGAAACGGCCTCAAAGGAATTTTTGGATGAGCTGGCTTTTTTGGCGCAAACCTATGGTTTGATCACAGGAAAGATCTTCACCCAGAAATTAGAAAAGCCCGATAAAGCCACCTTTATTGGAAAAGGAAAATTAGCAGAGATAACAGATTATGTGAAGGCCCATAATATTGATGTGGTGATCTTTGATGATGAACTTTCTCCTTCGCAACAAAGAAAT
>DAORJH010000111.1:0-7420 GCA_035438925.1 Bacteroidia bacterium
ATTTGTGTAAAAACAATATTTTGCTGAACATTTGAAAAATTTGTGATCAATACCATATAGTATTCACCAACAATTCCGTTAGGTATATTACATGTTTCAGTTGGACTAGGAGAATAGCTGCAGTCGATTGTATTGTTTGCAGTTAAACTGTTGCAGATCCCAGCAAGTGATGCAAAAGGTCCCCAGCAAATAAAGTCAACGTCCTGACCAGGTTGATTATTGATCTGCCCTTCAATCAAGATAACAAGATTTCCAGATTGACTAACCTGAAGATAATACCATGCAGGGTTTGGCTGCGTCATCAAACAACCGTAATCAGGACCTGGCTGAGCAGGTGGTCCATTTACGGTAGCAGGAAAAGTTAAACCGGATTGATTGCCGGTACAAAACGGCATTGCTGTTTCACAGGTTGTTTGAGATATTGCAGAAAGAACAAGGAAAAAGGCAATAAGAAAAAATAAAGATCTCTTCAGCGGAATAGATTTAAGTGTATTACAAATATAAGAATAGTCTTCTATTAAAATTAATTAACTTTACGCTGTATGAAAGCAAAAAAACCAGCTCAATCTCTTACTATAAATACGGAAGTTGTACTTCCCAATGACACCAATCATGTTGGTAATCTTTTTGGGGGCAAATTAATGCAATGGGTTGACATTACCGCAGCAATTGCAGCACAGAGGCATTGTGGCAGAGTGGTTGTTACGGCTTCTATCAATCATGTGAGCTTTGATAATCCTATCAAGCAAAACAGCGTAGTTACTCTGGAAGCAAAAGTTAGCCGCGCTTTTACGAGCAGCATGGAAGTATTTGTTGATGTTTATGTTGAGAACACCGTTACAGGAGAACAAACCAAGTGTAACGAGGCAATATTGACCTTTGTTGCCATCGATCAGAATGGCGCACCTCTACCGGTTCCGGCTATTGAACCTGAAACTGAAATTGAGAAAAAAAGATTCGATGGCGCTTTAAGAAGGAGACAATTGTCACTGATATTTGCAGGAAGAATGAAACCTGATGATGCAACTGAACTAAAGGCTCTTTTTGTAAAAGACTAATTCATTTCCTTTTTAAGAAATTTGGCAGTGATGCTTTTCTTATCCTTTATCAATTCTTCCGGAGTTCCGGTGAAAAGTATCTCCCCTCCTCCTCTTCCACCTTCAGGTCCTAGATCTATCACATGATCTGCCATTTTTACAATATCCAGATTATGTTCTATCACCAATACAGTATTCCCACTATCCACAAGTTTATTCAGAACATCCAGCAAGATCCTTATATCTTCAAAGTGAAGACCAGTAGTGGGTTCATCCAGAATATACAATGTATTTCCGGTATCTCGTTTGCTTAATTCGGTTGCCAGTTTTACACGCTGAGCTTCTCCCCCACTGAGTGTTGTTGCTTGTTGTCCCAATGTAATATAATCCAAACCTACATCCTTAAGCGTTTTTATTTGCCTGAAGATGGATGGTACATTTTCGAAGAAAACACAAGCTTGCTCAATGGTCATGTTCAGTACATCACTTATGGATTTGCCTTTGTATCGTACTTCCAGCGTTTCTCTGTTGTATCTTTTCCCATTGCATCCATCACACTGAACATACACATCCGGCAAAAAATTCATTTCAATTGTTTTCACACCTGCACCACCACAGGTTTCGCATCTCCCGCCCTTTACATTGAAGGAGAATCTTCCGGGTTTGTACCCTCTGATCTTGGCTTCCGGAATTTCAGAAAATAAATTTCTGATGTCAGAAAAAACGTTGGTATAGGTTGCTGGATTGCTTCTTGGCGTTCTTCCTATGGGTGACTGATCGATCTCGATCACTTTATCAATATTTTCAATTCCACTTATGCTTTTGTATGCCAACGGTCTTTTTTCAGCTCCATAAAAATGTGCAGAAAGAATTGGATACAAAGTCTCATTGATCAAACTACTTTTTCCACTGCCACTTACACCTGTAACACAAATAAATTTCCCCAATGGAAATTCCACACTCACTTTTTTCAGATTATGTCCACTGCATTCTTTCAATGTCAATTTTTTTCCATTTCCTTTTCTGCGTTGCTTCGGTATTTGAATTGATCTTCTTCCTGTTATATAATCCGCAGTGATGGTATTGAACTGAAGCATTTTATTTGGATCTGATTCTGCCACTATCCTGCCACCATGAACTCCTGCGCCGGGACCAATATCGATCACATGATCGCTTTCCATGATCATATCTTTGTCATGCTCTACTACCAAAACACTGTTCCCAACATCACGAAGACTTTTCAATGCCTTTATCAAACGTTCATTGTCGCGCTGATGCAATCCAATGCTTGGTTCATCTAGAATATAAAGTACTCCAACCAGTTGTGAACCGATCTGCGTTGCCAATCGGATCCTTTGCGCTTCTCCTCCACTAAGCGATTTGGAAGAACGATTCAATGTTACATAATCAAGTCCTACGTCCATTAGGAAACTGATCCTCGATCTGATCTCCTTTAATACCTCCACCGCAATAATGCTTTGTTGTTTGTTCAATGTTTTATCGAGACCTGCGAACCAATCTTGCAAAAGTGAAATATCCAGATCAGCCAGCTCGGCTATATTTTTTCCACCCAATTTAAAATAAAGTGCCTCTTTCTTCAATCGTGTTCCTTTGCATTCCGGACAATCTTTTTTATTCGTGAAACCTTGAGCCCAACGAAGCATACCGGGACTAGGATCATCCTCGGCCTGCTTTGTGATAAATGTGGCAATTCCCTCAAATGAAATATTATAAGATCCCCCTTCCGTACTCACCTTGAATAATTCGTCACTTCCATAAAGAAGAACGTGAACTGCCTCATTGCTTAGATCACTAAACGGTGTATTGAGATCGAAATGATACACTTTTCCAATCGCTTCCAGTTGCTTGAATATCCACGTGCTCTTCAATGAACCAATAGGTGCAAAGGCTCCCTTTGCAATTGATAATTTTTTATCAGGCACGATCTTGTTGATATCGATCTCAGAAATATTGCCAAGGCCACTGCATTTAGGACAAGCGCCGTAAGGAGAATTAAAAGAAAATAAATTTGGCGCTGGTTCATCATAACTTATTCCACTTGTAGGACACATTAGAAAGCGACTGTAAAGACGATCTGGAGCTAAATTCTTTTTCTTTTTTGAAGTGCCCTCCTCAATATGTTCCTGAACAATGATAATTCCTTTGCCATTTTTCATCGCCAGTTGAAGGGATTGATTTAAACGTGACTTCACGCTTTCGTTTACCTCGATCCTATCAATGACCATTTCAATATCGTGAACCTTATAACGATCCAACTGCATTCTTGGCTTTATGTCTGTGATCTCACCATCCACACGCACTTTATTGAAGCCTTTTTTTCTGATATCTTCAAATAATTCACGATAATGTCCTTTTCTTCCTTTTACAACAGGCGCAAGCAACACAAGTTTTTTTTCGTTATATGTTTCAAGTAGATGTTTCAGTATCTGTTCATCTGTATATCGGATCATTTTTTCTCCAGTCACATACGAAAAAGCTTCTCCAGCCCTGGCAAAAAGCAAGCGCATGAAATCATAGATCTCAGTAATGGTACCAACAGTGGAACGAGGATTTTTATTTACCGTTTTTTGCTCAATGGAAATAACAGGACTTAATCCGCTGATCTTATCAACATCCGGTCTTTCCAGATTTCCAAGAAACTGACGGGCATAAGATGAAAAACTCTCCATGTATCTTCTCTGTCCTTCCGCATAAATCGTATCAAATGCAAGGGAAGATTTTCCACTCCCGCTCAAACCAGTAATGACCACTAATTTTCCCCTTGGGATATTGAGTGAAATGTTCTTTAAATTATGGGATCGTGCACCAATGATCTCTATCATTTCTGAATCAGACGTCATCGCTTTCAAGTCTTTCTCCTCTTTCATGTTAATTACAAAAGTAGAGTGTTCCTGCTGATTCAGCAGATAAGTTTAATAACAAAATTTACAGTCATCAACAGAACGGTGAAACTGAACATAATAACGATATTCTTTGGACCGTTACCAAAATTAAACCGGAGATGAAATAAAGAATAAAGAATTGTTATAATAAAGGGAATGAGCGCAGGATTCAGCTGCAAACTATGAAGAAGATCCCCCTTCAACAAAGAAAGAAGGGCTCTTTGCATTCCACAACCCGGACAAGGAACTCCAAATAAAGATTTGAACGAACAAGTAAAAAGATGATGTTCGAGAAACTCTATCACGTCAGATTAAAAAGCGTTCAAAGCACCAAATGCAAGTGTGCCTACAATAAAGAAGTAAACCACTAAAAAGAGAATGTACAATCCGGACAAAGACATTCCAATAATGGCACAGATCTTTCCGGCTTTCATATTCTTATAAGAAGCCATGGCGTATGCAGAAGGATTTTGTTGATAGATCTTTTCGCCCTGATTAGCAAGAACAATGGCAATGATACCAAGAATGATCGATACGATACCGTAGCACCAGCAGAATACGATCGACAAAATACCAAGAACCAATACCCCTACACTATTTGGAACTGTTTGACTACCATTCTGCGAAAATTGATTCATATTCGTTGAACCGTTATTCGTGTTATTCTCTAATTCTGCCATTTTACTGTTTTAAGTGAATGCTAATTTCAGAAAAAAATTTCAATTGGTATAGAATTCTGTTAACTCATTGAACACTTTATCGGGTTTCAGATCTTTCATACATGCGAAATCGGGACATTTCAATGGATCTATCGTCTTACTTGTATTTGGATTCAACCATGCGTTACAGGGAATGCAAGGAAGTTGCAGATTCACCACTTTATGCTTGTATTTATCAAATTCTTGATAAGAATAAAAAACAGTTGATGATCCACCCCAAATTGTGTATGTTTTGATACCGGCGCAAACCGCGAGGTGCATCAATCCACCATCGGGACCTATAAATAACTCAGCGCTTTTTAAAACAGAACCAGCTTCACTTAGAGTTGTTTTGCCGGCCAAGGAGTGAATTCTGTTTTCTTTGAAGTTCATTTGTTCAAGCAGTCGCTTTTCATCTTCGCTTCCCAAAAAGACAAAATGATGTTGGGGATATTTCTGGATCAGTTTCTCGATGAAGGATTTCCAATGATTCAATGGCCAATTCTTGTAGGGAGTCTGATCATTGCCGGCCGCAAGGTGAATGCAAAAATACTTATCAGGAATTTCATTGAACTTCTTGCTTTTCATCTCCAGTTGAAAAGAGATCGATTCAGCAGGAGGCACTCTTCCGTGAAGTAAGAGGTAATTTTGCTGAGAATCATGTATTCCCGGATAAGGATCCCGATGAATAAAATTATTGCTTGTACTTTTAAAATGAGAAGAATTGCTGATCACTGTCACGCCACATCGGCTCATCATTTTCAAAAGAAAAGAACCTCCACATAAATGATTCAAAAAGATATTGTCATAAAAACCTCTTTTTTTAAATTGAAATCGAATCAGCTGCAATTCACTTTTTACAAGAAAAACCTCATGCACGAGTCCGTTCTCCTTTAACAACTCCAATTCAGGAGTGTCGTATAGGTACAAAACATCCGGTTTCTCCTTCATGAACTTTAAAGCAGGAATCCAGAGCAGAACGTCGCCTATTCCGCCATGCATTACGATGAGATTATTTTTCTTTACTTTCAATTTTTGAATTTATCCTTGTTATGATGAGTTCAGGATCTTTTTCCGAAGCAATAAAAATAAAATTGTTTATATAACGAAAAGTCCCAAGATCGCTCAGGTTCTGATAGGTGAATTTTGATTCCTGATAAAGCAAGATTCTATTCTCTATTGGAGAAAAATAAAAAGCAACATAATTAAAATGACTACATACCTCAGAGATAAGATCATTGAGAGGAGAGTTATGATGACGCGATTCAATTTCAACGATAAGATTAGGCCGATCTCTAACAATAAGGGAAGTAGAACCTTCGAGCACCTTCATTTCATTGCCTTCTACATCGATCTTGATCAGTCCGATCTTAGCTAGTTTCCTTTCTGCACAAACATCATTCAATGTGTCCATTTCTACCTCAAAATTAAATGCGTTCCCTTTTTTAGAACTATCAGAAACAGAACCAAGACTATCATCAGGTTGTGCATTCGTAAAAGGAATATTCAATATAGCTTTTCCTTTTGCAGAGGAAAGTGCCTTAGCAATGATTGTGCTTTTCTTAAAAACGGCCTTTAGTTTTTTGTATAAATGGGGATTAGGCTCGAAGGCAATTACTTTTTCCGGACCAACACATTCTGCGGCAGCAAACAAATAGAAACCTTTATTCGCACCAACATCAATGAAATTCTCATCCCTTTCAATAAGAAAAGGAAGTAACAGTAACTCAGGCTCAATACTCCTTTCCTTATAATTTGAGAAATTAAGGTCTTTAAGTACAGCAAAGTGTTTATTGATGTAGAGAGAAGGGAAAAGAGTAATGACTAAATTCTTTAAACTCATAGAAAGCTCACAAAACTACCTGATTGCAAACGTGAATATATTGAAGATATTTCATTAATTTTCTAAAACGTTTTAATTATTTTGTAATTTTACGGTCAAATCAACATCATGAAACGAATTTTCAGCATCCTCATCATTTTCCTATCCATCACTACCGATCTTTTTTCCAATCCGGGTGATACAACATGGGTAACAATTTACAATCAACGCAAACTCACTTACTATGGGGATTATGATACAACGAGTACACTTCCTACAGGGAAAAGATATAGAAAGATCCGTCTTCATTATATTCTGGGTACTTATTCCTGTCCGGGTAATCCTCAGTATTGTGGTTCCTGGGATTATACAACTCAACTTTTTGCAAAGCCTCCGGGAGAAGACACAGTGGAAATTGCACGAGTGATCACACCTTATGCAACCAACTGGCTATCGCAGAACAAGAAGCATGATTATGTGATAGATGTTACGGATTATGCTCCCATCTTGCAGGGAAATCTTGGTTTTCGTTTCGGCTACCAAGGTTATTCCTACGGATTTCACATTACACTAAAGCTAGAAATGATCGAAGGTGTACCGGTGATGGATGCATTGAGAGCAAAGAATATTTACAATGGCTATTTTCCTTACGGAAATCCGGGAAACAGCATAGAAAATTACCTAAGCTCTAAAACTTGTTCTTACGCTGCCCCAGCTACAAAAGCCTTCCTAAAAAACAGCATTAGCGGACATGGAGCAGACAACACGAATTGTGCAGAATTCTGCAACAAATATTATCAGTTGAACATCAATAATAATCAGATCGCACAGAAACAGATCTGGAGGAGTGATTGTGGTCTTAATCATGTTTATCCGCAAACAGGGACATGGTTATATGAACGCGCTAACTGGTGTCCCGGTGCCGTAGTATGGCCAATCTATCATGACATCAGCGGCATC
>DAORJH010000112.1:0-7403 GCA_035438925.1 Bacteroidia bacterium
CTCATCCAAAGAAATTGCACCGTTCTCACATTTACCGAAGAGTAAGTGCCAATCAGATCCAGACTTATGCAGAAATGTATCCGTATCTTTTAAGAGGTTCTTTGTTGGAGGCGCCTTATCCTGCAGGATGGGAATTGAATGTCATGCACAGCAGTGAAACAACATTTGACAGCGCATTGAATCAATCATAGATCATGAACATAGTAGAAGAGGTCTTAATATCGCTCGAAAGATCGAAACTTCAGAAAAGGAAAAAGAGATATTCCGATTAAGAAATGTTGAGCTCAGATCAGCTCTGGAAGAGATCCAGGATAGTTTTATCTATGCAAGTAGAATTCAGCGTTCATTGATCACCTTTGAGAAGTACATTGACAATTCATTGAAAAGGCTGTCAAAAAACTGATCAAACGATCTCCATTCGTTTCACATTAGCAGGAATGATCCTCTCCGCATCTGCGCCCATCCAGTTACCAAGTATATCTTTATAAACACTTCTGAAATCAACTGAGTATTTCAGGTCACCGTCATCTAAATTGCTAAGATCGGGCAACTCATTGATGATGCCTTTCTTCTTCAGATTTTTACCGAACAATAAAATATTGCCAGCAGTACCATGATCAGTTCCTGCACTTGCATTTTCTTCAACTCTTCTGCCAAATTCACTAAAGGTCATGATCAGTGTATCATCCCATTTTCCCAGCTCCTTTAAATTCGCAATAAAGGTACTTAAGCCTTCAGCATAAGTGTTGAGCAATTTTTCATGACGTTGCGCTTGATTCACATGTGTATCAAATCCATTCAAACTGATGTAATAGACCTTAGTTGTACTTTCTGCAGCGATCAAAGAAGCAATATTCTTCAACTGATGCGAAAATCCATTTTTAGGATATTCTTTGTTGTTGGATACGAGTTTATTTTTTTCAAAGACATAGTTGATACCTGTACTGGTTTGACGTAATAATTCGTAAAGGTAATCCTGGTTGTTGCCCGTTTGTAATTGTGCTTGGCTTGCTGCAACAAGATCGCTGTAAAATGGCTGTTGCAGTTCTTTGTAAAGAAAGTTGAGATTCTTTACTGCAATTCCACTCATTTTTTCCCCTCTCAAGGCAAGTGCAAGTTCATTATCAGCTTCGATCGCCTCATAGGCGTTTGTGCATTCATTGTCCAGAAAACGACCGATCCATCCATGATTCAGGTATTCATTTCCACTGCTTGCAGTGTGCCAGATGTCCATGCTTCTGAAATGAGAACGATCGGGATCAGGATAACCAACATTGTTGATGATGGACATTTCATTCTCCTTGAAAATAGCATGAAGTGCTTTTAGTGAAGGATGAAGAGCAAGGTCATTTGCCAAGGGAATTATTTTATCTTGAGGGATCGAAATCTTCTTTCTTAGTTTGTAGTACAATTCGTTCTTATAAGGAATGATCGTGTTCAACCAATCGTTGCCGCCGCCAAGTTGTACCACTACCAGTCTTCTTTTATTATTCAGAGGTAAAAGTGAACCGGAGGCACGAAGAAAGGAAGGTAAAAGCAAGCCGGCAGAAGCCAAAGCACTTTGTTTGATGAAATCTCTTCTTCTCATAGTAAACTATATTCGGGAAGTGAAACAATTTTAATGATCATGTCTTGTCTGCTCAGTGCACTCATGCCTTTTATTTTTTCAGTAACCGTGGCCAAAGGTGTTTTGGCAAGCAATACATTTTGCAGCATTTCAATATCAAGTCCCTGAAGCTCATTTAGTATCATCTCCCAATTGATCTCAGCTCCAACTGAATTCGAATTAGTATTTTCTTCCTGTGTTTCTATTCCTTCTATTTCTTTTTTAACGGGAACAGTTTCTGCCTTCTTTGGACTGAGAAGCAGGCTAGGTACCCTCATTCGAAGCAACAAGGTGCTGCTGTCTACAAGAGCTCTTCCCTTTGGCCAGCCCGAAACATTAGGAGGATAGAATAATTTCTGACCAAGCAACTCCTGTATTTTGAAAAGTGATTCGTAACGATTGTACTTGATCTTGAACTGACGAGAAATTCCCACAAGAAATTCAACCGGAGATTTTATTTTGCATCCGATATTTTCCTCATCAAGGAACCAGGGTGAAGAAAATAATTTTTTTAGAAGTTCGCCGGTATTGTACTGATTAGCAAAATAAAATTCAGCTAGTTCCTTCACCTGAGCTTCTTTCACTTCTTCATTGACATAATAGCGGTATATTTTTCTGGTGATATGATACGCCGTCTTTTTATTCCCAAGGATCATGTTGATCACATCTTCTCCTCCAAAATTCCCTTTCATTCCAAAAATGATCTTCTCTCCTGTATCATGTTTTTCCTGATTCAAGGTGAACTGTCCGTCTTTTTTATCGAATCCCCAGCCAGTAAATGCTCTTGCTGTTTCTTTAATGTCCTGCTCAGTATAATTTCCTTTTCCTAAAGTAAAAAGTTCAAGCAATTCTCTTGCAAAATTCTCGTTCGGATGTTCTTTTCTGCTTTGCTGGTTGTTCAGGTACTGCAACATGGCAGGACTTTTTGCCGTTTCTATGAGCAATTCCCTGAAAGAGCTAAATGCATGTTTACGATGAATGTTATTCAGTTCCTGCATGAAGTAAGGATTCGAGGCGCGGCAGGCAAAGTGATCATGCCAGAAGAGCGTTTGTTTCTCCAGCAGAATATTTTTGCTTTCTATGAGTTGCTTCATCCAATGGATATTCAATTCCCTCATCTTATCCTTTGCTATCTTTTGGATCTCCTCCTTACTGTTATTTTCGGCGTGCTGGGCATTCATGGATGAATAATCTTCTTTATTGATCAGACTCAGATAAGTGCCATTACTTGCTGAAGTGAACAGGTCGCTGATGATTGCGTTCACGTTTTTTGTTGTAAGTACTTTCGCCTCAGAATAAGAAATCCCGAAACCTAATCGGTTATACAAATGGAATATTTGGCGTAATGTTGCTGACATATTGGTTAGGCAAAGATCTTTATGCTAAATTAAATCATATTCTGCTAAAAAGATAATCATAAGGCACAACATCAGTAAGGTTAGAATGGTATTCGTGAATTTTGTTTGACGTATTCCAAATAAAAGATCGCCTATCAGGTAAGAAAGCGGAATGCTGAATACAAGAATGATCTGTGAACTGTTTGCGCCGCCTGAAAATAATCCAAACACATTCAATAACACATACCATAGTAATATGAACTTGGCTTTCTGTTTCTTAACTGTGTTGCCTGCATTTCCCATGAAAATACTAAAAGCGGAAATGATAAGTAACAAGATCAGAAAGAAGATCAAGGGAAGATAATACTCACTGAATGAAGGAACTTTCACGTGATCAAAAAATGCTGCAGCAGCCTTTATAAAATACCATTGATTGAAATTACTCAGATAGGCAATGCATTCGTAAATGAAAACAGGAGCAGCAAATCCGATCAGAGCCATGATCCATTCCCTCCAGCTAAACGGTCGGAGTATGAAGAGCGCTATAAAAAAAAGAGGAAAGTTGATGATGCTGTTGAAACTGATGAAGGCGGAAAGGCTGATGTAGAAGGCAGCTTCAAAGATCAGATTCGTTACATTTTCTTTTCGGTAGGAGTCCAGTAACTTGTAAAGTGAAAGAAAAATGAAAATGTTGGTACAGGCCTGTGCGCTTAACTGAAAGGGCTGAACGGCTGAAATGGAAAGGAATAGATACAGGAAAACGGGAAAGAAATTCTGTTTTTCAACGATCTCCTGATTCACACAGATCTGGTTGATCAGGATCATTCCTATGACAATTAGCAAATAGTTGAAAAGCGTGATGCCAACATTACTTTGTATCGTTTGAGCAAAATAGTTGTAGAAAAGGTTGGGAAACAGGCTGTTTTCTATGTTTTTGAAAGAAAAAATGCTGAAAACCGCACTTGTAAGTATAAGTCCGGAAAGAAATGGCAATGCCCCCCTGAATCCCTTATTTAATGTGCCCGCAAACAATTTTTTTTACTTTCTAAATTTATGCTATTTTTGTTCCGTAAACTTACGAATTAAAGAAACTAAATAGCAGATATATGAGCACATTACTTATTAGTCTTATGATCACCTGGACAGATATCTTTGAGGGTATTGGAAAAGCATCTTACTGGGTTTTTGATATTATGAAATCAATGGGAAATGGACCAAATGTGGCGATCTGGATCTTTATAATAGGACTTATTTTTTACTGGACTTTCCGTCTTACCAAATACAAAAAAGCTGCGCAACGCGACGGAACTTACGAATAGTTACATTTTTAATAATGAGCCCCGCCCTTTAAAAGCGGGGTTTTTTTATGCCCGCATTGGTCTAAATTAAATGCGTTTTTAAAACTATAATTCTATCTTGTACTCCGAATGAGAATGCGCCTATTCCTACTTCTTTTATCCGGATTGTTATCGCAATTCAGTGCACAAAACATCATCCTGAAGAATGTCAATATCATTCCCGTGAATCATGAGATCACCATACCGGGTTGCAATGTCTTCATAAGAGACGGCAAGATCGAAAAGATAACACCTTTTCCTTATGTAAAAGAACCGGGGAGAAGGGCAAAGAAAAAAGAGCCTACTGCAGGTTATACCATGATCGATTGTGAAGGTGGATTTTTGATGCCGGGAATGGCTGATATGCATGCTCATTTTCCGGAAAAGGAGGATGCATTGAAGCTGCAGGATTTTCTGAAACTTGAACTTGCTTCCGGAGTCACCTTTGTCAGAAGTATGAGAGGTGAAAAGAAACAACTTGCTGTTAGGGACAGTGTGAGTAAAGGATTAAAAAAGAATGCGCCTGAATTGATCGTGTCGTACGTTCTCAATCAAAGTGATTCTATCATTGGTCGGGACAGCCTTCAGAAATTGATCAGTTACGCTAAAAATTCCGGATTTGATTTTATCAAATACTTAGGTGGAATGAAAGAGAAGACCTTCATTGATCTTTCTGAATTATGTAAAATGAACCGATTTCCAATTGCCGGTCACGCCTATGACAATAGTCTGCAACGCACTATGGATGCCGGATTTTATTCGGTCGAACATTATCAGCCGGTATTGAAAGCATCAAAACTAAATCCTGATCATTTCAGGAAACAGTTAGATACTTTGAAAACAAAGAGGATCGGAATTTGTCCGACCTTATCCTTCTATAAGATCTACGGTTTCCCATTTAAGGAAGAGGAATTGCTTAACAGAAACGGAATGAATTATGTGAGTTCAAAAGTAAAGAAGGAATGGCAGAAGCAATACAATGAAGATCTGAATGCAGCAAAAGAAAATTTTAAGACAGATTTCGAAAGTAAATACCAGATTCCATCCAAAAAGAACCTGGAGTCATTTTATCCGGTATTGAAAAGTTGCGCGGATGCCGGCGTACTTCTTTTGCTTAGTCCGGATGAATGCGCTTTCAATGTGCCTGGTTTTGCCATGTATGAAGAAATGATGCTTTACAAAGAAGCAGGACTCACGAACTATCAGATCCTGAGATCTGCCACGTTGAATGCAGCGAAATGCCTTCAGGATAATAGCTGGGGAAGTGTGGAGATCGGAAAAAAAGCCAATCTCGTATTATTGGAGGCAAATCCACTGGAAGATCTTAGCAATATTAAAAAAGTGAAAGCCGTTATTCTTCACGGAAGGTACATGCTGCAGTCAGATCTGGTAAAGCCGACGAAATAAAAATCACAATCGGTTGATGATCGTTGCTGCTTTTTCAAGAGTTTCATCTTTTTTCGCAAAACAAAATCGCAAAATTCCGGGATCGGTTTGATCACTGTAAAACACGGATAGTGGCACTGTAGCTATTCCCTTTTCTTTTGTGAAGCGAATCGCAAGATCTGTGTCTTTCTCCTGACTGATATTCTTATACGACATCAATTGAAAATACGTTCCCTGTGCTTTCACAGGGATGAAACGTGAGCCTGAAGTGAGATGGAGGAAAAGATCTCTTTTTTTCTGATAGAAATCTTTTAATTCAAGGTAATTGGCTTTGTCTGCAAGAAAATCAGCAATTCCCAATTGAAAAGGATGATTCACGGAGAAAACAAGGAATTGATGAACTTTTCGGAACTCTTCCATCAATTCTTTTCTCGCAGCCACATAACCCAGCTTCCAGCCTGTGGTATGAATTGTTTTTCCAAACGAAGAAATGACAAAACTTTGATCGGCAAGTGATTTGAACCGACAAGCACTTTGATGCTTGCCACCGTCAAAAACAATGTGCTCATATACTTCATCACTTAGAACAATGATGTTCTTTCCCTTCACAATTCTTTCTAGTTCCAGCATATCCTGTTCGCTGAAGATCTGTCCGGTTGGATTATGTGGTGTATTGATGATGATCATTTTGGTGGAAGTGTTGATCTTGGATCGCACTTCTTCCCAGTTGATTTTAAATTCAGGAGCGATTAATTTGACTTTCACCGGCTTTCCTCCGTTGGTTAAAATAGAAGGAATGTAACTATCGTAACAAGGCTCGAAAACGATCACTTCATCTCCCGGTCTAACAAAAGCTGAAACAGCCGTATAAATTCCCTGAGTAGCCCCTGCGGTTACTGTTATTTCCGTGTCAGGAGAATATACGGCACCATAACAATTTTCCAGTATCTCTGCGATCCGTTCGCGTAGCTGTATCACGCCCTGCATTGGAGAATACTGGTTGAATCCTGCATTCATGTATTTCTGACAATACTCAAGTAATTTCTGATCACAATTGAAATCGGGAAAACCCTGCGAAAGGTTGATGGCATTGTGCTCTTTTGCCAGGCCACTCATGATGGCAAAAATAGAGGTGCCTACATCCGGAAGTTTGCTTTCTAAACCCATAGTAAAACAAATATACTAAAACTAAATCAGGTGTTTGATATGAAATTCTATTCAATATCTTTACATCAGCATGTTTCGCTTGTCTCAAATAAATCGCGTGTTATTTTTCGCGCTTATCTGCTCTTTATTTTATTGGAATAAGATCACTGCTCAGAATATTGCAGCACTTACTCTTCCCGATTCTATACCGGATGCAAAGATGAGTCTTGTGAAATGGGAATTGATGGATCAGAAAAGCAGCAATTCCTCTTCAATAAAATGGGATACGGTAAGATCTTCAAATTGTGATGAGGCAATTCCCATGGATAGAATACAGGTTTTCAGAAAACTGATCTCAATTGATTCTTCATTGGTTGGCGTTCCTCTTAATTTTATCATCAGTCATTATGGAGCATCTCAAATTTCAGTGGATGGACGTATCATTGCAGTGAACGGAAAGCCATCCCGGGATGGAGATAATGAAATACGATTGGATCCTAAGTCGAGGAATATTGTTCACTCGTTTTTAACTGCAGGTGTTCACACGATCACATTATCTTACTCCAATCATTTAACCGGAACTTTATTGGA
>DAORJH010000113.1:0-7381 GCA_035438925.1 Bacteroidia bacterium
CCAGATTCACATAATTCTTATAGATGTGAAAGTTATGCTGAAAAGGATTAAGTTGGACATTGATGCAGCGTGAATAATTCAGATCCATATAATTGTATGGCTTTTCCATTGAAGTTGTTCCGGCCGGAGTCAACAACCCATTCACACCGAGTGAAAAACCAGCCCAATGATCCCAGGATCCATCCATTCCTATTCTCACTTTGTTCTTTTCCTTGTCTCCTTCTATAATGATCACTTTTTTTCCTTTCCATCGGATTGTGGTGGAATCTCCGCCTTTCGATGTTTTTTCGTTGTTATCCATGATACGGGTAATGCTTGCAGCTGAAGTGGACTCAGCACTCAGGTCTTTTACTTCACCTTTTATTTTAATGGTACTGGCTCCACTGGCCTTGGCGTTCAATTTAGAACTGGCATACACTTTTGCTGTTGAAGCGCCGGATGCATCTACATTCACATTCATGCAATGCAGATCATAGGCTTTCAGTGTGGCTGCGCCCGAAACCAATGCATTAAATGAATCGCTTGTACCACGCAATCGAATATTTCCTGCACCCGATGCTATGCAATCAACAAATTTTGCTTCGAGTTCAAGATCTATATTTCCTGCACCTGAACCTTGAATTGAAAAGGAGTCTGCCTTAAGAACATTCTGTGTCCAGAAACCACTCGCGCCTGCACAAGTAAGTGAAACAATTTTAGGGTTCGTTATAAAGATCATGGTTTCATTGTAACTTTTCCCATTAAAGTCTATATACAAAGTATTATTCAACACTTTGGTCTCTACTTGCGCTACTTCTTTTTCTTCACCTTTAATTTTCATACTTAAAGTATCAGAAGTACGGTAATTAATTTTAACCGGTCCATTTGTTTCAATCTTGCTGAACGAACCAACTGTTCTTTCAAAAGTAGTCTGCGCATTCAGGATCACAGGTGCCAGAATAATTGCTATTGCTAAATTTCTAGTTTTCATTTTTTGTTTGTTTAGGAATAAGACGCACAAGGTTTTAAAAAAGTTACAGCTTCTTTATTTTTTTTCTATGCTTAATGAATTAAAGGATAATAAAAACCCATCGCCTTTGTTCTCTTCTCCATTTACGGCCTTCATGCCTAGTTTGTTTGCCTGATTGGCGAAACGTGCAGCACGTTTCCAGAAACCGGGTTTATCTTTTTGTTCTACATTTATTTCTTCTTCCTCATTTTCATAGGCAAGGAGCACATTTTTTTTGTAGTCAGGTGCATTATTGAATTTTGATTCTTCTTTCTTAACAAATGCCAAGGCTATACTATCCTTTTTTACTTCCCGTGGAACCAGAACTTCTTCCTTCTTTGATTCTGCGAGAAGTTTATTTTCCACTGCATTAGAACTTATTGTATCTGAAACAAGAGTCGAATTTTCTTTCTTGACGCTGGCGAATTGCTTTTCCGGAATTGGATTAGATCCATTAATCTTCTCAGTAGAATGTTCTTCTTTCGGAATGTTTGTGATGGCTGAAGAGCTCACAACATTTTCTTTCACTTCGCTAGTGCTCTTCTTGGCAAGTACTTCTTTATTTTGTTTTGGATCAGAATTCAGAAGATTAAAAAGCACAATCAATCCGAAGATCAAAAGAATAGCGGCGGCCATAGAAACCAATCTACGCGTACTGAAAAAGACAATCACTACTGCTTCTTTTTTCAAGGCCTCTTTATTTGGATAGACCAATGAAAGATCAGCAAGGACTTTGGTTTTAGAGAGTACGTTGTAAGAATCAGTCAATGACTTACTGTCCTTCAAGTCTTTTTCAAATGCAAGTTTGTTTTCTCCCATTAATTGTCCTTCAAAATAATTCAATAAAGGATCAGCCACCAATGCGGCATCTGAAGCAGCAAATAAAAGTTCCTTATCCTCATACACCAACTCAGTATCAGCCTTTAATTTGGTTCTCTGATACGAGTGTAACAATTTCTGAAGTTCCTTATCCTTCTCGAGCTTCAATTCAAAAAGTACTTTTTTGTCAAGCGACAGAGTTCCTTCCAAATAAGAAATGAGTTCTTCATCTTGCATCTCTTCCTTCTTTAAGAGATCAGAATCAAAATCTATGTTCTCCGTTTCCTTACTCAGATAAGGCAATGAATCTTGCTCCAGATCTATGTTCAGTTCAGGATGCAAAAGAGAAAAGGCTTTTAATTCAGCAAGATCCTGAACATTCAATTTTCCTTCCATATGATCGAGAAGAAAAGCTTCGTAATTATCTAAATTGATCCTGCTCATATCACCACCTCCTGCTTGCCAATGTAATTCTTTAAAAAAGTACGCGCCCTGAAAATATAGACCTTTACCTGACTTTCATTCAAATTGGTGATGCTTCCTATCTCAGCATAATCATATCCTTCGTAATCGCGAAGCAATAGAACTGTTTTTTGTATTTCCGGAAGCTGATCCAGACCACGGTTCAATATTTCTTTGAGATCAGAATACTGATGATTGTGTGAATGCTCGTTAAAATTCACTTCCGAAAAATCTGCTTTCTTTTTTTCTTTTCGCGTAAAATCAATTAGTGTATGATAAGCTGTGGTAAATAGATAGGTCTTTGATTTTTCAGCATCAATACTGTCCAGTTTCTTCCACATTTTCTCAAAAGTATCCTGCACAATATCTTTGGCATTATCTCTGTCCTTAATGTGTTTCAATACAAAACGAAAAACTCCGTCTGCATGCAGTTCAACACATTGGTTATAGTCAGAAATATTCACTTTTTGTAAGAGTAAGACGAAGTTAGCTCTTAATAGTTACAGGCAGATTTAATTTTTGTTAATTGATTATCAGTCAGATACGACTATGAACCTTTCCTGAAACTTTTCACCAGCTTGGTAGCCTCGCTAAACGGAAGGATCTTCTTTTTTTCGAGTTGCTTTAGCTTCCTTTGAACTTTTTTATCCGAATGAAAGGCAAGCTTCAATTCTTCTTCCGCCGCGATCAAAAGTAATTCATGTTGTTGTTTTTTTCTTTTCCGGGAGAAGTATTTAGTAGCATTCGAATGGATCTGATAAGATTGAAGCAGATCGTAAATATTATTGATACCGGTATTTTCTAAAGCAGAACACACTTCTACTCTCGAAGTAAAACCACTTTCGGGAGCCTGCAGCATATGAATCGCTCTTGCGAATTCGTTTCTTGCGCTTTTCGCTTTTTCCAGATTAGAGCCGTCTGCTTTTGTGATCACAACTGAATCGGCCATTTCCATGATACCTCTTTTGATTCCTTGTAACTCATCTCCTGCGCCGGCGAGCATCAACAGCAGAAAGAAATCAGTGACCCTGCTAGCAGCCACTTCACTCTGTCCTACTCCTACTGTTTCTACAATGATGTAATCAAATCCTGCAGCCTCACAAAGTAAAATTGTTTCGTAAGTAGCATGTGCCACTCCTCCTAAGGTCCTTCCACTTGGAGAAGGGCGAATGAAAACATTTTCCATTCTGGCCAATTGTTCCATTCTGGTTTTGTCACCCAGAATACTACCTCCGCTTTTATTACTGGATGGATCAACTGCAAGCACAGCCAACTTATGTCCATGTGAAAGCACTTCTTTACCAAAACTCTCAATGAAAGTACTTTTTCCTACACCAGGAACTCCTGTTATTCCCAAACGAAATGATCTTCTTTTCAAAGCGATCAGTCCGGTCAGGATCTTCTCTGCTAAGACCCTGTGTTCAGGTTTTGTGGATTCAACCAGGGTGATGGCTCTACTCAAGACTGCGACATCTCCTTTACGAATGCCATTGATGTAATGATTCGGGGTCTTTAGAATATTTTTGTTAAGCGCCACTTTATTCGAAGCGAAGATGTTTTACGGAAACGCCTTTATTCTGTAATTCTTTCAGTGAATCGATACCGATCTGAAGATGATCTTGTACAAAATTCTCCGTTACTTTCGCGTCACTGCTTTCTGTCTTTACCCCTTCAGGTATCATAGGCTGATCTGTAACAAGAAGCAAGGCTCCGGTTGGAATTTCGTTATGAAAACCAACTGTGAAGATCGTAGCCGTTTCCATATCAATGGCCATGGTGCGAACACTTCTCAGATATTCTTTGAATTCTTCATCATGTTCCCACACTCTTCTGTTGGTCGTATAAACTGTTCCTGTCCAGTAATCTTTTCCCTTTAAGCGAATGGTATAAGAAATGGCTTTCTGCAAACTAAATGCAGGAAGGGCCGGAACTTCCATAGGGAGATAATCTCCACTGGTCCCCTCGCCCTTTATTGCCGCAATGGGAAGAATGAGATCACCCAATTGATTCTTTTTCTTTAAACCTCCACATTTACCTAAAAACAGAACGGCAGCAGGACTGATTGCAGAAAGAAGATCCATGATGGTAGCTGCACTGGCACTTCCCATTCCAAAATTAATGATGGTAATATTATCTGCAGTAGCAGAGCTCATGGGTTTATCCAGACCTTTTACTTCCACATTGTACAATTTGGCGAACATGTGAACGTAATTCGTAAAATTCACCAGTATGATGTATTTACCAAAGTCATTCAACGCAACTCCGGTGTATCTGGGAAGCCAGTTATTTACGATCTCTTCTTTACTCTTCATGAATTTTTAATTTAATTATTTCAATTAATGTAAATATATTTAAAAATAATTTGAATTCAACTGAACCTTAGCTTAAAATATCCACCATACGACGTTCGCATGAGAAAAGTGAAGGAGGAGGTACAGATCTTTGATTTTCACAGAAAAAAATGGCTTGTACTTACCCCTGAGGAATGGGTGCGACAGCATGTAATGAATTACCTAGTAAATGTGAAAGGATATCCGGCATCGCGAATTGGTGTGGAGAAAGAAATAGAACTCAACGATACAAAAAAAAGATTCGATATTGTCGTTTACGGAGAAACCAAAGAACCCTTTATATTGATCGAATGCAAAGCACCGTATGTTGAATTGACAGGAAAGGTACTAGAGCAGGCCTTACGATATAATCTTACGCTTAAGGCACATTTTGTGATGATCAGCAACGGAGTAAGCGACTTTATCTTGTATGGAATGGAAAGACCAGCTGAATTGCCACCTTTTATAAAATAAGAAGCCCCTCACCTGCCTTGACTGCCTTCGTTCCTTCGGCAGTTAAACCGGTAGGCAGGTTTCTGAGGGGCTTCTACATTCAACCAAACCCTTTTATTCTTTTTCTTTTATCACCAATCGTTTTGTTGCAATTCCATCTTTTGTTTGAATTCGAATAGTATAAACAGATGGCGCTATACCTCTTACATTGATTGAATTGGTAAGTTCTGCTTCTCTTACAATACGTCCGTTGATATCTAGGATCTCTATTTTAGTTATCGCGAAAGAGCTATTTACATTCACTACTTCAGTGGCTGGATTCGGATACATAATTAAAGAAGCAGCAGAAAGCTCATGCTTAGCTATACCGGTTGGCACTGAAGCTAAATCTATATTGCAGTAAAAGCTATTTTGAGTAACAGTACCGTTAGGTGTTGCCTGGTAAGAACACTCTACGATAGGGAATTTCTTTCCGGCAGCGTAGTAATAATAAGTGGATTCTTTATAGACACTTACATTTGTACCAGAGGTAATTCCAACACTTACAGTTCTAAATACCTGAAGACAATTGGTAAATGTAGTTCCTCCAGGTAGAATTACTGTTCCCGATCCACAAATAGTACCGGTGATCACCCCGTTCCATACTGATACGTTGGTGCCAATGGTCATAGCTCCTGCGAACACGTCATTTGTTCCACTACCAATCGACATTGGCCAATTCATCATGATTGCACTGTTGGTCATTGTGGAGATCTCCATAGGCGTAGCTGTCTTCGCACTGCCCCACCACTCAAAGTTAGCACCAGAAGTACTCATGAACTCAGTCTCATTCCCACCTCTATTTGATGCCAGATTCGCAGAGGGAAACAGGCTGCTTGAAGGCACTGATGCCGCTGTAGTATAAGTAGTGGTTTCAGTGAAATTCTGCGGACTTAAAGAAGAGAAATTCCAAACCAATCCGGCTCCTTTGGTTTTTGGTACCACAGTAGTTGAGTCATATCCTTTTGTTACATTCACATCTCCAGCAACCGGCTCGTTCGCTGCTTTTGTTAATGTAAGTTGTGCACATACCGGCATACTTGCGACCAGTATTGCAAAAATTGCTAAGTAGATTTTTTTCATCTTATTATGTTTTTGAATTATAGATTAAAGTTAGAGTCAGTGGTGGGCAAAAAGTATGACACGAATCAGTATTCATACTGATTTAATGCATTTTCGCAATTATTGGATTTTTTCAGGTCGAAAATTGAAGTTGTATTCGCGAAGCGACCGTTGTGGCTTTCGTTATTGATTACTTCTTCAAACTACCCCAAACACCTAAAGGGAGTTTTACGCCACTTTTTGCAGGAAGGTACAATTCTCCGATGTTCAACTCGCTTTTATTCTTTTTAGCGTACGGGCGTAGGAGGTTTTCAGGAACAAGTGCAGAAAACCCTAACGAATACGCATTGAGTATCAAAAGATGTTTTTCTTTATCGAGCAACTGAAGTACACTGTTCATCATTTCTGCAATATTGTCTTCCAGTTTCCATTTTTCTCCATCGGGTCCATGCCCGAATGCAGGTGGATCTAAAATAATACCCTGATAAAAATTTCCTCTTCTGATCTCCTTCTTCACAAACTTCAAAGCATCATCCACCATCCAGCGAATATTATCTAATCCACTTTTTTTCATGTTTTCATTGGCCCAGGTCACAACTTGTTTGATGCTGTCAACATGCGTCACATCCGCCCCTGCAGCTTTTGCAGCTAAACTGGCTCCACCCGTGTAAGCGAACAGATTTAAGAATTTTGGCTTGTCCTTCTCAATTAAAAAATTGTAGATCTTATCCCAGTTCACCGCTTGCTCAGGAAAAACGCCCACATGTTTAAAGGAAGTTAAACCTAAACGAAATTTTATAGTTCCAGAACCTCGTACTTCCTTACTCGTACTTCGTAATTCATATGCTATCTCCCATTGATCCGGCATGTTCTTGATCCGCTTCCATTCTCCACTGCTGCTATTCTTAGGTACAAACTTTACATGTGCCAACTTCTCCCAATCTGCATACAAATTCACTTTAGGCCATACGGCTTGTGGCTCCGGACGGATCGTAATGTATTTTCCAAACCTTTCCAGTTTTTCAAAATCACCACAATCAATGAGTTCGTAATCGATAAAATTGGCAGGAGAAAGCAATTGCATAGGGCATTAAAGGTAGGGATTTTTTTTATTGCGAGATGATAAGAATCTGAAGAATTGACTAAACCTTTCTATTTCTACTAAGTCAAATTCACTATCTTTATAACTGATCATATGAAAAAATTCACACTCTTTTTTAGTTTATTA